>JAEZJW010000011.1 GCA_023415595.1 Bacillota bacterium | reverse complement strand
TAGAACAAAGGACAATATCAAATGTACAATTATTTATACCATATAAATCATTACTATTACGAACAAAATGTTGTATTGTAAAACCATTGATTTTTGCTTGTTCTATTGAATAGTCAATACAGCATTTTGAGCAGTCGATAGCCGTCACATTTGCATTACGTTTAGCTAATTCACGTGAATATCCACCTTCTCCGCAGCCGAGGTCTAAGATACTTTTACCTTGAACATCTCCTAATAGCTCCATCATGTATGGCATAATAAAGTAAATTCTACTTTCACCTGTTTGTGCTAATTCGAACCATTCTCGTCCAAGGTTACTCCAAGATATTGTTGAACTGTCATCTTTCATTTTAGATACCTCCATTTTATGAATTGAGGATGGCATTAAATTGATGCCTAGCATGCACTTTCATATAACGTCTCGTGTTCCCGACACCCCAGAGCCTTAAGGTGTCCGATCATAATTGCTTGTTAGTCAACTTAAATCTCGGACACCGGGTACTTGCACTTAGGCTGTGGGGTGTCTGGGAACATATTGTTAGGCGAAGGTTACCATCAATAATTAATATATATATGAATACTTCTTAACTCTTCCGGTTAGAAGAATAGTATCATAAGATGTTTCATTAATCTGAAAGTGCGATTTATTAAGAATATGTAACCTTAAACCATCAATTGTCCTTTTCTGTTCTATAAAACCTACTCCAACAAAAATTAACCTTTGACCTGATTCGCTAATTTTTTTATAGAATCGTAAAATTTCAGAAAATCTTCTAAACTATTATGTTCAGCTGAATAAAATGCTACTGTAAAATATATACTGAAGTTTATTTTGCTCTCCATATTTAGATATAAGTACCTATTACCCGAATCAGTACTATCCATGTAAACACTCTTTATAACACCAAAAACACATTTACGTAGATTTATATAATCTTTTGTTATTAACCTTGCGTCCAGACTACCAACCCTAATTCTCCCAATATATTCATCTGTAGTACTACCATCATCAGAATAAACTGGTATTGTATCTTTGCCCGTCCTTCTTACTCTATTTGTTGTCGTTTTTTCATCGTCTTCAACAGGTAGTTTTTCCTTTAGTGCTAGAAATTTATTTCGAATTGTCATCTTTATATGATTATTATTTAGGGGTTGCTTTAAATATAATGCTTCCAGAATCTTTCTACCAATTTCATTTTGGTAATTTACATGATAAGGACAATCCTCATTATGTAAAGCACCATCTTTATTCCATGTACTAAAAAACTTTAGCCCATCTTTTCTATGAGTAAACTTCATTTTAGCTATACATCCATTAATGCAAAATAATTTCCCGCGATATTTTTGGTTGTATAAATCTTCGTCTATGGCAGCATGATAAATTTGAATCTTCTTTCCATTCTCTCTAAATTCTGCCCATGATATTTTGGATTCCTTCATGAAATCATCTCCTCATATGTGGAAAAGTAACTTTCGCCTAACGTCTCGTGTTCCCGACACCCCAGAGCCTTAAGGTGTCCGCTAGTTAACTAGCAGCTCTTAAAATCCCAACCAGGAGGACACCGGGTGCCTGCACTTAGGCTATGGGGGTCCGGGAACATCTTGTTATGCGGTGGTTGTGACCCTCAGCGCCAGAGGCTGCCATGGACGGCAGCCGCCTTTCATATTACGTCAATCCTACATTACCTTCAGCTTTGCCAGCTAAATAGACACTTCGAAGTATCGCCCAGTCCATGGATGGACGGAGAAAAATAACTTACAACGTAAAACTCGCTGCTATGTAACGGCTCGGAAACAAACTTCATACATAGGAACACGTATATTCGGTGTGACCCTCAGCGCCAGAGGCTGCCACGGATGGCAGCCGCCTTACATAAATACTGTATCTTAATCAAATATACCTCTTCAGCCAGCTACAGAGATTCTCCAGAGCTTCACCCAGTCCACGGATGGACGGAGATAAACGAATCAATGACTTCAACAGCCAATGAAACTATAAAATTTACTACTGAATAATAAACCTATTCCACAACTATCGCATAACGTCTCGTGTTCCCGATACCCCAGAGCCTACAGACGACTGCTCATGCCGGGGACCTTTTGGGTCGTCTAATGCTGTCGTCGACTCGGTTGGTGAGGGGGTGTCCGGGAACATATTGTTATCAGACGATATCATCGACCCATTGCTTTCAATTCTTCAATTAGTGCATCAATACTAGTAGAATGTCTTGGTAAATCTATAGTTGCAATCATAGCTTTCTTTTCATCACTATATATCTGCTCAATCTCATATATTTTTTCTTTTAATTCCAATATGTCATTTACTTTGCTCAAATAGTCACCATCAATTTCTGTTTTTTCTCCAGACATCAACCAGTCGTCCAAAATTCTACTGGTAACCAAATGAAATCTATCCTCTCCTTCTGTTACGAACTTTGGATTTTGGCTCATATTATTTAAAACATTCTCTTTTGCTTCTTCTATTTGCTTCTGTAATTTTGATTTTTTATTATAGTAATTATTCCATGATTCAAATTCATTCTTGTCTTGAAAAAATAATTCAACCTTCTTTTCATGAATTAGGCTACATAAAATCTGTGTAATTTCATGTAAGCTTCTGCTAGGTTTATACTCTGTTTGTAGTTGTATTCCATTTTGACCATATGTTGTGCTTGAATCTAGATACATTTGATCATAATATATCGATTTATAATACTCGACATAGCCATTAACCATTTCAGCAAAGTAAAACACATTATAGAATGTTGTTGAAGATGACTCTGATAAATCCGTATCTATATCAAGAAAACTCTCTAATATATGGTCTTGGTTGATTGTATATGGCTCAAACGGCACACTCTTCTCAGAAAAGTAGCGATGATAGGGCGACTCATATCTTGCCCATATCCATAATCCCCATAGCATCTTCAATTCTCTTTCAATATATGTAGAAATGATATTTGCCCGGATTCTTTTCCTTTTATTTGAAGCAACTTTTTCATCTTTTTCTTTCACTAGGTCAATTCTTGTTTGAACATATATTGCACTACTGACAGCCAATCCAGCTCCTGCCATACCTCCTAATAAACCAACGTAATCACCCTTATATGTATTCAAATCAAATAGAAACCAATTTAACAAGTGTCTTAGAGGATCAAACTTAAGTAGTACTGGGCTTATTACCAGAATGAGCGCTACTAATACAAATAAATAAAATATAATCGTCTGTAATCCTGATCTTTTTTTCTTCAAAATAAACCTCCTCGAAACCGAGATGATGATGCCTGATAACGTCTCGTGTTCCCGACACCCCAGAGCCTTAAGGTGTCCGCTCATATCTGGCAGCTCTGAGACTATGTAGACCGGACACCGGGTGCTTGCACTTAGGCTATGGGGTGTCTGGGAACATATTGTTAGGTGTCGTATCAATAATACTTCCTTTAATTTCATATGGAATTGTATACTTTCGAAGCATTATGAGATAATGACGGAATAATACTGTTTTGTATGGATTATTCCTCTCCAATCAGCTCCAGATACTCCTTCTCCTTACAAGGAAATGTAACTGTTGTGATGTCCACCGGTACAAGGTCACAGGATAACTCAGCAACCTCCCACAAACCATCATAGCAGTGCAGGGTAAATCCACAATAATATGTATCACCATCTATCTCGTAAAGTACAGTCCTGTAAGTAATGTTATTTGCTCCATGCTCATTGCACCGCTTTTTTATTATCTTCCGGTACGAATCCGAAGTGAGTACCTTAACCATAGGCGTGTCAATCCGCTTCACTGTCAGATTCGTTAGGTCTATTTCATCGATAATCCCTTTCAGATCCTCAGCATTCAGAGGATCTGTTTTTTCTTCCTCTGACAGCTTCCCAGCCGCAAAGCCAAAAACAAAAATGGTATATCTGATCGCTACATCTTTTACTCTGTCCTCTATTGTAGGTTGGATAGCTTGGTCCCCAAAATTATCTTTAGCTAGTTCCATATTATAACCTCCGACATAGTTATCAATCGAAAAATATGGAAGAATCGTATTAAAATCCTTATTTTTTGCATCCTCTGTAAAATCTGTAATCAATGACCAGATCTGCTCCTCATCCTCTTCCCCTACCATACCAGGAACTACTTCTAACCCCTGCTCGGTGGTAGATACATCCATTGGTATTAATGATGTTTCCGCAGGTATACTCCTTTGCTCATCCTCTGCCTGAACCATCTCCGCTTGGTTTGCAACCTCTGTATTCCCGTCAGCAGCTTTTTTATCACATGCCATCATATCGATGGAAATACCAAGAATAATAATGCCTGTTAACAACCGTAGCTTCATAGCTCTCTTGACTCTACTGAAATTTATCTCCATTCATTCATTCCTCCTAAGTATTTATTGAGTTTATCGAAACTTTATCTATAACGAAATAGGAAAATACTCCATCATCCCTATTCATATCAAATATGACACCTAACGTCTCGTGTTCCCGACACCCCAGAGCCTTAAGGTGTCCGATTATAACTGGCAGTTCTGAAACTATGCAACCCGGACACCGGGTGCTTGCACTTAGGCTGTGGGGTGTCTGGGAACATATTGTTAGGTGTCGTATCATTATAATAAGCCACCTTACTTCTGCAAATTTTATATACACTTTTATAGTTTTCTTGCCTTAATACAAAATGAAATTGGTATCATCTTGGCTTTTCTAGTCTTTTCACTAACGTCTTTTACTGTTTCCATTGTCTCATTATCATTCTGTTCAACCATTTGTTCAACAGCAAATCCTGCTTGTGCTAACGCGTTAATATATGTAGATATTTTTCGATTGCATAATATTATTTCACTTCCATCAACCGGCATACTAAAATATGATTCGTCAAAATAACTTTTGCTAAAAACCAGCGAGTCATTTACCAATACATCTTTACGTTCACTGCATGACCAGGCTACACAGTAATTCAATGTATGATGCCAACTGAAAATAAATATGGCGTCTTTTTTTAGATATGATGCTATCTTATTGAATGTGCCTAGTAAATCTGTTGTCCATCCTATGCCGTATATTGAATAAACAAAATCAAAATAATTGGTTGGGATTTCTAATTCGGATTCCATAGGTGAGCAAATAAATTTTGCGGTATATCCATTCGCTTTCAAATACGCTTCTGCATTTTCTATTTGCTTTCGGGAAATATCCACTCCCCACAATTCGGCAGCATTCCTATCTGCGTGGTATTTTAGAGAATGACCACTTCCACAACAAATCTCTAACAATTTTTTTCCCGAAACATCGCCGAATAAATGCAAGTCAACCTCTGTCACGAATTTCACTCCATAAAACGGAAGTGCAGTTGTTCCAAACCATAAATCAGCATTTGTGTCCCAATAGGCTTTATTGGTTTCTAGTATTTCATCCCTTTTCATATAATGTGCCTCATCCAAATATATAAATAATAACGAATCAAAAAAACTACAGAGCCCTGCTCATATTGATATGACACCTAACGTCTCGTGTTCCCGACACCACAGAGCCTTAAGGTGTCCGATCATAAAACAAATTAAAAGGCTCATTATCCCGGACACCGAGTGCTTGCACTTAGGCTGTGGGGTGTCTGGGAACATATTGTTATCTGACGTTATTGGGTAATAATCCTTTGACTAATGTAACTACATTAACAATGACACCTAATATCATAATTATTCTTGCCCAAATTTCATTCGAAACAAAAATGTTTGTAGCTACTAAAATCGATGTGATTACGATTATTATCGATATAGTAATACGGTATCTTCTATCACTTGTTTTACTTTTATGGGACTCAATTTCGCTTTTGGTTTCCTTAGAGTTTGCATGCAGTAATTTTTTACATACTTCATCCCTACTATCTATATTGAAATTATCTAAATAATCAATATTATTACTGAACTCAAATATTGCATTCAACCCTTTATGAGTACTTGAATAAAAGTCATCTAAAATAACCTTAAAATCATCAATATTTGTTTCAAAGAACTTTTTACGCTTCATTTTATAAAGCAAATCTCTTAAATCTCTCATATATGTAATTCTGGCAATAGTATTCTCGCTTGAAATTAAAAATTCTTCCATAACCTTAATAAACTTATCTATAGCATCTATACAAGTTTGAACAATAATCATATATTTTAACTTCGCTACAAAGCCAAATGGATATTCTCCTGAGTCAAAATAAAAGAATTGTAAAAATAATAGATTATAATATATTTGAAGTGATATATGATAATTTTTAACTGGATTATACTTAACAACATATAAACCATATATCACTATAAGGATTAGCAAAATAAATGTTGTTGAATTAATCCATTGTACTTCTTCTGTGATAATTCCGATAATGTCTAGTAACTGAATAACTATCATTGATATAGCAAGCAATGTTGATATTTCTAACAAGTTAATATACATATTCCGCTTTCTAAAAAATTTATTTTGAATTTGTGGACTAATAAAAACGTTATATATGGTTTCATTGTACATAATAATACCTCCTAAATATATATGTCAGATAACGTCTCGTGTTCCCGACACCACAGAGCCTTAAGGTGTCCATTAATAACTTATAATCAAATAGTATTCTAACCCGGACACCGGGT
Organism: Bacillota bacterium; assembly: GCA_023415595.1. Taxonomy (GTDB): domain Bacteria; phylum Bacillota; class Clostridia; order Lachnospirales; family Lachnospiraceae; genus Mobilitalea. The sequence continues at coordinate 6,337 of JAEZJW010000011.1, read as the reverse complement.
GCCTGCACTTAGGCTGTGGGGTGTCTGGGAACATATTGTTAGCTGACGTCTGACTGCCCATCATTATAAATTTCTTCTTCTATATCTTTAATTGTTTTACCATCACTATTCTTCCAGTATTGTCGACCATTAATTGAATATCCTGCTATTATAGCAGCAGCTTCAGTGGGGCTTTTAAATTCCATATCTATATTAAAAATCAACTTGTTATTGACTTCACTAATAACTGAAGTCGCTATCAAATTCTCTCTTTTCTTTCTGTAGCCAAGGCTAAGTGATTCTTTCATGTCAATTGATACTTCACTTCCCTTTATTACAACAAATCCATTATCACTCAAAAGTCCTTTTGCCCTAACATGTTTTAACTCAAGATTAAATTGCTTGTTCTTCTTGCGATCTAATTTTTCCACCTTCGTAAATACATCAAATCCTAATGTCGGTAATATCATTTTTATATTTTCTAAATATACTTCCATATCGGATATTGAATACTCTGGTAACTTTGTGCTATTACCGTCATTAGTGTTTACTAATTCATAATTAGAATTTTGTCTTAATATGCTTATCAGTCTTTGCTCTAAATACCTAATATGAGCTTTAGTTAGATTATCATCTTTTGAGCTGAAGACAATAGCTTCACTCCAAAATTCCTTATCTTTTATATGTTGACTAAGTCTTTTATATACATTTTCAGCCTCCCCAACATATACCTGTGGAAAGTCATTATTATCTTCTGATGATCCAAAAAGAAAATAAATTCCGCTGTTATTAACCTCATTTCTATCCTTTGATTCACTCAACAGATTTCTTGGTATTTTAATACACTGCCCATTCCAATTAGATAAATACGCGCATATTAATCCATTTGGATTTGCATCAACCAAGTAGAGTGTTATTGTTCTTCCTATTTTCATAATTTCTCCCCTCAAATTAATTAGCAGCAGATGTCAGCTAACGTCTCGTGTTCCCGACACCCCAGAGCCTTAAGGTGTCCACTCATAACTTGCAGCCCCTATAATTCCGACCCGGACACCGGGTGCTTGCACTTAGGCCCTGAGGTGTCTGGGAACATAATGTTATACGACGTATATCGACCCTCAGAGCCAGAGCTCGCCATGGATGGCGAGTCCTTAATAAAATCACATAATATTAAATAACATCCTCACCTAGTAAAATTTTTGGCATGGTTGTTAGACAGCGATTGAACCTTTTGTAATATCTCTCGAGACCTGCTTTCGTAAGCTCACCATGTAATTTTTCATTATCAAGTATCCAAACAAGAATATATGTAACTTTTCCTTGAAATCTTGTTAATCGAATAGGTGGCTCTCCACTCTTTGCTGCATTAAAATCTTCCTGTCTATGAGTACGTTTAATGTACTTTACATCGATTACACCTGAATTAGATTTATAAAATTCTGCAACTTCCTTGATTAATTCTTCAAATTCTTCTTGTTTTTCTAATTTAACCTCATAAATACATATCTCATTAAACATAAATCTACCTCCATGTTATACAAATAATATTCACTCTACTAATATTAACTGATATTCTGAAAATACGGGTTCAATCCCGCCATGGATGGAGGGCGATTTCGCTATATGTCGTATAACTACCTCTTTCCCGAATCCTATGTCGCAAATACCTCTATAATTAAGGTGTTTGTGAATCTGGAGTCGTGAATATGTACTATAGTGCATGAAAATCATCACCAATATATTTCCAGTTAGATTTATCATAATGTAAATGGTATAAACTGTCAATCATTCAAGGCCTTTTAGCTCTAAAAATATACACAATTCTCCCATAAGTCTTATCATAATGAAGGACAACTGTTATACTTATGTTGGAATGCGTGAGGACTTATGATATTATAGATAAGAGAATTGCTACTAAGCAGATATATAAATATTAGCAGGAAGGATTACTTTAGTATGATAGTTAAGGTTTTATTTGTATGTCATGGCAATATCTGCCGTTCACCAATGGCGGAATTTGTCTTCAAGGATATGGTGAAGAGAAGAGGAATAGGAGATATGTTTCATATCGCATCTGCGGCTACCAGTACGGAGGAGATTGGCAGTGTTGTCCACCATGGCACCAGAAGAATCTTGAGTGGGCTTGGTATCTCGACCGAGGGTAAGCGTGCAGTTCAGATGACAAAAGAAGATTATCGTGAATATGATTATATCATCGCTATGGATCATAGAAATGTCGCCAATATCAACCGGATCATTGGAAGCGATTCCAAGAAAAAGGTTCAGAGGCTCATGGACTTAACTCCTAAGGGTGGAGATATCGCAGATCCCTGGTATAGCGGAGACTTTGAGCAGACCTACGAGGATATTTATGAGGGTTGTGAGGCGTTATTAAGATCAATCTGTTATAAACACCGTATTCCGATAGAAGAATAATATAACCGGTACATAGAGCTATTGATTAGCAATGAACTTTACTATTTCTTCTCCATATATTTCAGTGTATCAAAACCATGCTTTAATAGCTTATCCAAGGAGGCATTATGGGAGCGGCATATCCTTTTCAGGCCATATAGGGTATCAGGAGAATCTTTACTAACCAGATTGACTCCGAAGGTGATGGACAGGGTTGCCTTAAAGCCTATTTTTTTTAAGATATTCTCTGTGTTATCGTTATACCTGCCATAGGGATAGGTAAAGGTATTAGGAGTATAATTCAGATTGGTTTGTGCTCGGTCCTGTAATTCCATGACATCGGCAGCTAAGATCTGCTCATAATCACATAGGGGCTCACTTGACATTTGACAGCAGCCATACCGATAATTTGAAATTTTGTGCAGATTGTAGGAGTGGTTCTGAATTTCAACCAGTCCTGATTCCTGCATTTCATTCAGGTACTCCCAGGTCAGGTGAGCATTAATATGATTATCTACTACCTTGGAGAAATCATCGGTGCTTTTTCCGATGATGGAGAGGACGATCTTTGCTTCGTATTTTTTTAGTAATGGGAAGACATTCTTGTAGGTACTCATATAACCATCATCAAAGGTCAAAATGATTGGATTTTCAGGCAAAGTCTCGCCGTAGTAAACATAATCGATCAGCTGCGTCATTGTAATCGTATTGTAGTTATGATCGGACAGGTACTGCAAATCGCTTTCAAACTCGTAGGGACTAATCACATCCTTACCCAGATTACTGTTCTTTACCTGGTGGTACATGAGTATCGGAACGCAAATAGCCGGTTCTGTATTATGAAAGACGTCAACATCTTTCAGATTGTTTATAATAGTGCTTAATAATAAAGTAAATACCGAGAACAGGAGAAATACTTTACTGTAATATTTTATTTGTGCAGATATGTTCATAACCGAGTCACCTGTTAGAATACATTATTAAAATATATTTGCGTGATAAACTTTTTAATATCAAAAGGTGAAAAAACCCGAAATTATTTATAATATAAATGAGGTTGGTGACATTTGAAAATTGGGGATTGACATCGGCTATTGTACTGATTATGATATAGAAGGGAATGAAGTTCTCCCTTAGCGAAAGCTTAAAGCGCATTTGATGCTGATGACTTCTGCGATGATTGATTGCAGATTTCATCTTTTTTTATGCTTAAGAAACATTATACCATCAACCCAAACTTAAGTTGGGTACTATACCTGAGAGATTACGGAGGAAATACTTATGTTGATTAGTCTTGCTTTTATACTGATCTGTGGCTTCGCTCTGAGTGGTATTTTCCAGAAGCTGAATTTACCCGGTTTAATTGGAATGTTAGTTACCGGTATTGTATTGGGCCCCCATGTCCTTAATCAGATTGATGGGGGTATATTGGAGATATCCTCTGATTTAAGAGAGATTGCCCTGATCGTAATTCTGACACGGGCAGGTCTATCTCTGGATATCAAGGATCTGAAGAAGGTAGGAAGACCGGCAATCTTAATGTGCTTTATTCCTGCCACCCTGGAAATCATCGGTTCTATCCTGCTGGCACCGCCTCTGCTCGGGGTTACTGTAGTTGAAGCGGCGATTATCGGTGCGATGCTTGGAGCAGTTTCACCGGCTGTGATTGTCCCGAAGATGCTGCACCTGATGGAGAACGGTTATGGCAGGAAGAAGAGCATTCCTCAGCTGATCATGGCGGGAGCTTCTGCAGATGATATCTATTGTATTGTGTTGTTTACCGCTTTTATCGGAGTTGCTAAGGGTGGAGACTTTGATCTCATGACGCTTCTTAAGGTCCCCGTATCCATCCTGACGGGCCTCGCTGCAGGTATTCTGGCAGGTTTCCTTCTGGTCCGTGTCTTTCAGCTTTTCCATATCAGGGATACCGTTAAGGTTCTGATTATTTTAGGAATTTCATTTCTGCTGGTTGGATATGAAGAGAAGATATCGGAATTCCTCCCGTTCTCCGGATTATTGGCTGTCATGGCTTTGGGTGGAAGCATCCTGAAGCAGAAGGAAGAAGTGGCAAGAAGAATATCGGTCAAGTTCTCAAAAATATGGGTGGCTTCCGAGCTCATGCTATTTGTTCTGGTGGGAGCTGCGGTGGATATCAAGTATGCATACCGGGCGGGGATCGCTGCGGTTGTCTTGATCTTAGGAGCTCTGGTCTTTCGGTCAGCAGGTGTATTCTTAAGCCTGATGAAGTCAGGGATTAAACGAAAGGAAGCTATATTCTGCAACCTCGCCTACTTTCCAAAGGCCACTGTTCAGGCAGCTGTCGGTGCCATCCCTTTGGCAGCAGGAATATCAGCCGGCAACATCATACTCAGCATTGCCGTATTGTCCATTATCATCACAGCACCTCTCGGTGCATTGGGAATAGAGCTTACCTATAAGAAGCTGCTGACCAAGGATTAATCTGCCTGTGAAACCTAATACCAAAGTAGCCGTTCTCTATATTTGCTGTGGTAATCTGTAACGGCTTATAATATAATGATACTTGAAAATCATTTATATATTTATGAGATAGAAGCAGGAGGCTTAACCGATGGAGCAGCTTATGATCAAGGAATTGCTAGATTTAAATGAAACAATCGCAGCAGAAGGGTTTGAGGGTTGCACCTATCCCTGGGAGATACTTGGCAGGATCAAGGAAATCATCCTAACAGTTGGCCCGGAATTATCCGAAGAGGAATATGATAAGATCGGTGAGGACATCTGGGTTGCAAAATCTGCTTCCGTAGCACCGACTGCATACTTAAGCGGCCCGGCCATCATAGGTAAGAATGCGGAGGTCCGTCACTGTGCATATATCCGTGGCAGCGTGATTGTCGGAGATGGAGCAGTGGTTGGGAATTCAACTGAGCTTAAGAATGTAATATTATTTAATAAGGTTCAGGTACCACATTATAATTATGTAGGAGATTCCATCCTCGGTTTTAGAGCTCATATGGGAGCCGGATCGATCACCTCCAATGTTAAGTCCGATAAGACTCTGGTTGAGGTGACTGCGGGAGAGGAGAGGATTCCGACAGGCTTAAAGAAATTCGGAGCTATCCTAGGCGATCATGTCGAGGTCGGCTGCAACAGTGTCTTAAATCCCGGTTCGGTCATCGGAAGGAATTCGAATATTTATCCTCTGTCCATGGTCAGGGGTTATGTACCGGAAGGAAGCATCTACAAGAAGGCTGGAGAAATCGTACATAAAAAGTAAGAAACCAGGGGCTGTTAACAAAAACAGCCCATTTTAACAGCTTTGGCAAAGTTTTTATAAAAAACTATGGACGAATGATGGGTTTTATGCGAAAATATGTTAAGTAAATAACAGACATATGCTATTCTATGTAAATTGAAAGGAGTTTCAACAACATGATCTATTCACATGAGGTAAAAATGATGTGTCCTGTTACCCAGGGAGTGCACCATGGCGCAGCGCCGATTCCGGAAGAAGCTAAATGGGTAAAAGCAAAGGAAATATCCGATATCTCAGGTTTAACCCATGGTGTCGGCTGGTGCGCACCGCAACAGGGAACCTGTAAATTAACATTAAACGTGAAAGACGGTGTTATTCAGGAAGCATTGGTAGAGACCATCGGTTGCTCCGGTATGACTCATTCCGCAGCGATGGCTTCTGAAATTTTACCGGGCCTTACCATTCTTGAGGCAATGAATACTGACTTGGTATGTGATGCAATCAATACAGCAATGAGGGAACTGTTCCTTCAGATCATATACGGCAGAACCCAGAGTGCTTTCTCTGAAGACGGACTTCCCATCGGTGCCGGCTTAGAGGATTTGGGAAAGGGTCTCCGCAGCCAGGTAGGAACCATGTATGGTACTCTTGCAAAGGGTCCCCGCTATCTGGAAATGACCGATGGCTATGTTACAGGTATCGCTTTGG
>JAEZJW010000213.1 GCA_023415595.1 Bacillota bacterium | reverse complement strand
TTTTCAATCATAACATAACCGAAAGAAAAAGTCTAGTAATATTTTTTATTCGTATTATGATGTAACTGTGGCGATGAAACGGATTTTTAAGGAGGCTGTCATGGAGAATTTACAGTACGGACAGGATTTGGAGACAGAGCAGTTTAAGAAACAGAGCGGAGGCGCAGATCAGAGCCTGCAGGGAGCCGGGAGTTTAAGTCTGCAGGGAACTGCGGAGTGGGAACAGGAAGAGAGGCACCTGACCCGATGCCTGGGAGTAATACAGAAAAACATTGATAATTATTCAGCGGAGTTAAAGAAGCTGAGTGATGAGACAAAGGAGCTCTACGATAATTACCGCTCCAGTAACCCGGAGCTTCATAATGATCTGGTGGTAGGGCTGGATCTGAAGTCACAGGTGGAGAGAATCCTGCAGAAAAACCTTGCCGCGGTGAAGAAGCCTTATTTCGGAAGAATTGATTACTATGAGCAAGGGGACCAGGAGAGGTTCTCCCTCTATATCGGCAAGAACGGAGTCCGTAAGAGCCGGACGGAGAGCCTGATTGTGGACTGGAGGGCACCGGTCTCCAGTGTTTATTATGAGAGCGAAGTGGGAGAAGGCTCTTATCAGACTCCCTTTGGGGAAACAATCGACATTTCCCTGGAACTGAAGCGAACCTATGAGATCAGCGAGGGTACCTTAATTGATTACTATGATTCGGATGTGATTACCAATGATGAATTCCTGACGAAATACCTCAGCAAGAACAAAGAGGTGGTTCTCGGAGAGATCATAGCCACGATCCAGAAGGAACAGAATGAAATCATTCGTGATACTCCATTCCACAGTGTCATCGTTCAGGGAGTCGCAGGCAGCGGTAAGACAACCGTGGCGATGCACCGGATCTCCTATATTCTCTATAATTATAAGGATAAATTCCGGCCGGATGAATTCTATATCATCGGAAGCAATAAGATGCTCCTCAATTATATTACGGGAGTACTGCCAAATCTCGATGTATATAACGTGAATCAGATGACCCTGCAGGAATTCTTCCTGCTTCTGCTGGAGGGTGATTTTGACACTAAGAAAGGGAAATACACCTTAAACGACAGCTTCTTAAAGCTGGAGGATAGCCATAAGGAAGAGGGAAGAGCGGAGCTAAAAGCCTATAAGGGTTCGATGCATTTTATCAAGGCACTGGATCATTATCTGAAGCAATATGAACTTAAGACAGTGGTAACGGAGCCGGCCATCTATAAGGGGGAGACGATCTACACGAAGGAGGAGATACTATATTTCCTGAACTTCTTTGAAGAGAAGCCCCTGCAGGAGAAGATAGATCTGCTGAATAAACAGCTGACCTACAGGATTGCCTCCATTAACGAACAGGAGCAGCAACGGAAGGAGGTAACGAATGCTGAAGTAAAGCCATATAGGAATTACTTCGGTAACCGGAGCCAGAAGATCAATCTGATGGAGGTATATCTGGGATTCCTTGATGAGCTGGAGCAGCATCCCGAGGAATTTAAGAATCAGGGTATTATGGTATTATCGAGAGAGGGAATAGCACTGCTGCGTAAGGAACTGCAGCATAAGAAGCTGGATCTTTATGACCTGGCGATGCTGATCCTGACGAAGAGAAGGCTGAAGAAGACGAAGGATTTTGAATATGTCAGCCACATCATCATAGATGAGGCGCAGGACTTTGGTGTCATGGTATTCTATCTGTTCAAGATATTATTTAAGAACTGCACCTACACCATCATGGGTGATGTATCCCAGAACATCCATTATGATACCGGAATGAATGACTGGGAAGCCTTAAAACAGGAGGTCTTCCAACCCGGGAAGGATAAATTCTATGTACTGGCAAAGAGCTACCGTAACACAGTTGAGATTTCCGATTTTGCCAGCAGGGTCCTGAAGAAATGCAGCTTTAAGACCTATGAGATCCAGCCGATCATCCGTCATGGCAATGAGGTTATATTATCGAGGGTAACCGGTGAGAAGGAAATGGTCACAGCTGTCATAAGGATACTGAAGGATATCCTCCAAAACGGCTATGATACAATTGCCGTCATCTGCCGCACGGTGGAGGAGACCAGAAGAGTGCAGGAGCTTTTATCGCCCCAGATCAAACTCGAGCAGCTGCCCGAGAATCTGGAGGAGATGACCTTCATGAACGGCATCATGGTGCTGCCGATCCATATGACGAAGGGTCTGGAATTTGATGCAGTTGTTATCTGGAATCCGGATGAGAAGAGTTATCATGCAAATGATGCGGATGCCAAGCTCCTCTATGTGGCGATTACCCGGGCGATGCATGAACTATATATCATCTACCAGGGCTCCCTGACAAAGCTTCTGGAATAATTTAATCAATATTTAATCTCCCGCATATTGATGATGATCAGAAAATATCATATAATCCAGATAATACATTTCTGAAAAAGGTTCTGTAAACAAGGCAGCACTGGGATACGAATATTCGATATGTGAGGAGGCGCATCATAGATGGAAAATACTCAGGAACAATATCATAAGAAGAAACAGGTGCTTTTAAAACACCTGAAGGTGATAGAAAAACAGGAGAAGAAGCTGTTCGAGGGGAAGGAAAGTAGTTTATTAATGTCAAAGATCAATCCGGTCCTTGCTAAGGTTCAGGATAAGGTACCCGAGAAACTGAAAGCAACCCTGGACAAAGCCTTTTATAAGGGCTTCCAGTTGGTATTCGATAAGGGAAGCACGTACATCGAGAAAACCTATCAGAAGGATAAGCTTAAACTGGAATATGATCTAAATAACTATGCGGTGGAGAAATACGCAAGCAGGAAGCTGATCAAGAGGTTGGATAAGCAGTCGAACCGATCAAACCTGATCAATTCCTCCATCGCAGTCATAGAGGGAGGAGCCCTTGGCTTCCTGGGGATCGGACTTCCGGATATCCCGCTGTTTATAGCGGTCATCCTCAGAAACCTGAATGAGATTGCCCTAAGCTATGGATTTGATTATGAAACACCGGAGGAGAAGAACTACCAACTGACACTAATCTGTGGAGCTCTGACGAAGGCTGAGGTTCAGATGAGATACAGTGAGGAAGCTGATTCTCTGGGTGCTAAGCTGGATAGCGGCATCGCGTCAGAACCCGGGGACAGGGATTATGTCAGAGAAACAGCCGACCTCTTATCCGATACTTTGCTGACCGCTAAGTTCATTCAGGGAATCCCCCTCGTAGGAATAATCGGCGGAGCAGTAAATCATTCGGTGATCACTAAAATAAACCGCTATGCCAGAGTGAAGTATAAGAAGAGATACTTACAGAACAAAGTAAATACGCTGTAATATCCTGTAAATTCCAGACAAACTGTATGAAGTGTATCAAAAATTAAGAAAACACACTCTTGACAAAACCATGGGGAATTAATATAATGGAAAAGTACTTTTCGGGTACATGGGATCTTAGCTCAGCTGGGAGAGCATCTGCCTTACAAGCAGA
>JAEZJW010000199.1 GCA_023415595.1 Bacillota bacterium | reverse complement strand
GAAGCAAACCTGAGAGCTCTTATTAAAGAATATCAGCCTTCCAACCATATGGATCAGTTTTACCCGGCTGCACTTCTCATTCAGGTTGGCGATAGCGATAAGCACTATGATATTAGTAAATTGAAAAGCTTCTATCAGAAGCTTAAAGGATATTACCATGCTTCTCCCGATAAAGTACAATTGATTATATATTCCGATACCAAACATGAATTCAGGCGTGAGATGTGGGAACAAGCGCTAATATGGCTGAAGGATTACTTATAAGTTTCATATTTAGATAATAGCTGTGGATGATCGGCACCTTGTCATTTTCCTATGACAGGGTGTTTTCTGTTCTCTTAATTTTTCTTTATTTTTATCCCATAGCCTCTTAATTTTTGTGAAATAGAATTAATACATACATTTGAAGGAGGTAAACGATGAGTAAATTAATAGAATTTCAGGGCGTTACAAAGCAGTATAAAGTAGGAGATATCACGATTAACGCGTTATCCGGGGTGGATTTCACTGTGAATGAGGGAGAGTTTGTGATAGTACTGGGTGCTTCCGGCGCAGGTAAATCCACTATATTGAATATTCTTGGGGGAATGGATACAGCTACCGATGGACTAGTGCAGATCGATGGTGCCGATATCACCGGCTATAACGATACGGAGCTTACGAAATATCGCAGAGAGAATGTTGGTTTTATCTTTCAGTTTTATAATCTTATTTCAAATTTGACAGCACTTGAAAATGTGGAATTTGCTGCAGAGGTATGTAAGGATCATCTAAATCCTCTGGATATCCTCGACCGGGTGGGACTTTCCCAGCGATCCAATAATTTTCCTTCCCAATTATCCGGTGGAGAGCAGCAGAGAGTCGCCATTGCAAGGGCGATAGCCAAAAATCCCAGGATACTGTTATGCGACGAACCGACCGGCGCACTGGATTATATCACCGGGAAGAGGATATTGGCTCTGCTGCAGCAGGTAAACGAAGAATATAACAAAACCATCATCCTGGTGACACATAATTCCTTGATTGCACCGATGGCTGATAAAGTAATCAGAGTTAAGAGCGGATTGATTGAAGAGGTCATTCACAACCAAAATAAAATCAATGTGGAAGAACTGGAGTGGTAGATATGAAAAAATTACTTCTGCGCATGGTAAGGGAAATCAAGAATAGCAAAGGACAATTCATATCCATTGTTTTAATTACTGCAATCGGAGCGTTTATGTTCTCCGGTATGCTGGCATCAATTCTCTCAATTAAGAAAGGGGTATCTGATTATTACCTGGAACAAAACCTGGCTGATTTATGGGTAAACGTGAAGGGTGTATCCGAGGAACAGGTTGCAGACCTGCGGGCAGAAACCAACCTTGAGATAGAAGGAAGATACACTGCCAATCTGGATGCGGTAATCGGTGACAGTAACGTATCTCTTCGGGCGCATAGCCTGACAGACATCAATGCAGTATCTCTGTCCGAAGGCAGCCTTCCGGACAAGCAATTCGAATGTGTTGTGGATTCTAAGTTTGCGAAGGCGAATGATTTAGAACCTGGAGATACCTTATCACTTTATTCATCGGCTGAGTCGGAGTCCGGTAACGTAACCGACGGGAGTAACAGGATATTAAGTATCGTTGGAATAGCGGATAATCCGGAATATGCACACAAGGTGAAGGACGGTGCGACAGCCCTGATTTCCCATAAGACCTTCGGTATCGTCTATAGCACGGAGGATACCTTGGCTGAATTATTGAAGGAAAGCAGGCTGCATTCCGAAACAACAGAAGGGAGAACCTCGACAAATAATGATGGTGGAGCTATGTCTGATTCTAGGAAGAACATTCCCCAATTTCAGGAGCTTCTGATTAAAACGGAGGATATCCCAGCAGCCCTTGCCATGATAGAGCAAAAGGATTATACAATTGCCTATACGGAACGGGAAAATCAGGCTAGCTATGTAATAGTAAACGGTGGGATAGATACCATCAGTACGGTGTCCTACGTATTCCCGGTAGTATTCTTTATGGTTGCAGCATTGATTTTATTGATCTCCATGGCTAAGATGGTAGAAAACCAGAGAAGACAGCTGGCAGTAATTCAGGCAATCGGAGTCAGTAAGCGTAAAGTCCGTATGAGCTTCCTGTTTTACGCTTTGGCTGCCAGTGCCTTGGGGTCCTTCCTATTCTCATTTCTTGGGAACCTCTTGATACCGAAGGTTCTGCTGAAAATGTTCACAACACGTTTTTCCTTTGTAACTATGGAAGCTGTTTTTCATCCTTTACTTTTGGTTGCGCCCTTCCTGTTAGCTTCGGTCTGCAGTTGTATCGCTGCTATCCTGGCAGTAAGAGGAGTACTGAAAGAGGTGCCTGCCCAGGCAATGCGGCCGAAGCCACCGAAGAAGTCGAAAACCATTCTGATTGAGCGTATGGGAGGACTTTGGAGAAGACTAAGCTATTCGGCCAAACTGATCTGCCGCAATATATTTCTTAATAAAACCAGGATATTACTGAGCAGTATTGGGGTAATCAGCAGTGTAATGCTCATGATTACAGGATTATCCCTTCAGAATGCAGCAACAAGTTTAATAGAGTCCAAGCAGGAGAGTATCGGCTATGATCTTTCCGTCGTATATACCAATGAGATACAGAGAGCGGAGGATTTATCCTTTTCTGTTGGGGTGGATACTATTGAGCTGACGCAGAGTATAAGGGCAACCCTCCCGGAATATGACAGCAGTACCACACTGCAGATCCTGCCGGTGAACAGCCAGCTGATACGTCTGTATAATCCTGAGGAGGAGAGACTGACGGTAACTGAAAACAGCGTACTGATCCCCCAGACCTTAGCGGAGGATTATGATCTGGAGCCAGGAGATCAACTAGAGCTTACCATAGAGGATGTAAGCTATTTACTGACAATCACCGGCATAGCGGTACAATACTCAAGTAACATTATCTATATTGAAGAAATGGCAGCCCAAAACGCCGGTCTTGAACTATCTTACAACACCGCCATGGTTCGGCTTTCGGATAGCAGGGATACCCTGACGGTAAAGGAGGAATTGACCGGCGATAGTAAGGTGAGAGCCGTGAACTCCAAATCGGAACAGGAGAGCTCAACCCGTGAGAATCTGGAAATGCTGAATGTCATCATTGTCATTATTATTGTCGCCGCAGCGGCCATGTCAGTTGCGGTCATCTATAATATCACTTCAATTAATTTATTTGAAAGGGCCAGAGAATTTGCCACACTCATGGTACTTGGCTACTATAAGAAGGATGTTTACCGGCTGCTCTTTACAGAAAACATGGTGATTACGATTCTGGGTTGTATCGGCGGTTTGCCCTGTGGTATCATGTTATTCAGAGTAATACTCAACTCCTTTTCCGGCAGTGGAGTCATTCTTCCTTCACAGGTAGCGCCTTCGAGGGTCATAATTGCCTATGGGCTTACCATTCTTATCTCTATCTTCACAAATCTTCTACTTCAAAGGAAGGTGAAGGAGATAGATATGATTGAATCACTGAAGGGAGTTGAATAATATGAGAAGAACTATTATCGTAATTATCGTTATGTTACTATTCGTTGGCTGTTCCAGGGCAGAAAAGGTTAATCATAATGATGCAATCTCCTGGGAGGACGGAACCGGAAATAACCAGAGTATCCCCGGAGAAGCTGACATAACCGATGATAGCTTTGAAACTGATAATGAGGAACAGGAACCGGCAGAAGACGGTTTACAGCAAAGTTCAGATGATAATATAACTGATCCAACGGATCATACGGATCAGAAAGACAGTGATGCAGATCCGGACGGGAGTGATGATACTGGGTCAGTATCTGGAAGCGATGTGGATACCATCGGGGAGAATCCGGACCGAATTACGGATAATACCGGTGGGGTGGAACCAGACCATAATACCGATGTTACCAAAGGGGAGGACCCGGACCGGAATACCGATACTACCCCCGTAGAGGATCAGGAACCTGTTTCCGATGAATCTATAGCTGAAATAAAAGCAGATTTGAACGATACAATCGCAGAAATCAATGAGTTGCTGACCAAGAGCAGTAAGGGCAGCGGCAATATGATGGCTAAGCTGTTCGGGTTAACGGGAATTCTGGAGGATATTGAAGCAGCGGCTCAGGAAGCGATTGATAACGGGGAAGCAGCTCTTAACGCAATCGTTAGCTGTAATGAAGCGAAGGAGCTTCTGGAATACCAGGAAACCCTTAAATACTATAAAGCTATTTTGGATGAAAACCGGGAATTGATCCTGGAGGCGAAACAAAATAGGGAGATCAGCCAATTGGAGGCAGAGCTTAACAGCCTCTTGAATGTAATAAAGGAGTATAATGTGTATCTTATGGAGGTGCTATGATGCCAACAGTACTGGTTGCCGACGACGACAAGAATATTGCCGGCCTGATATCGGATAATCTGAAGGATGAGGGAATTGATACCCTGGTAGCTTATGACGGAGCGGAGGCACTGTCGATTATTCAGGGGGAAGAGCATCTGGACCTGGTGATTCTGGATATTATGATGCCGCATATGGATGGTCTGGAATTATGCAGGAGAATCAGGGACAAGTTAAAATGCCCGATTATATTCGTAACTGCGAAAAGCAGGACACTGGATACTTTATTAGGTCTAGAAATAGGTGCGGATGATTATATTACCAAGCCCTTTGTTGTTGAGGAACTGGTGGGAAAGATTAAAGCGCATCTCCGCAGAGAGAAGAGGAATTCGGATCTGAATTCGGATAACATCATAACCTTTGGAGAGTTTCGGATTAATAAGGATAGTTATGAGCTATACAAGAATAGCAGCAGAATAGAAGTAACCTCCAGAGAATTTCAGTTATTGCTCTATCTTTATGAGAATCTGGGAAAGGTATTGACCCGTGAGCAGATTTTTGACAGTGTCTGGGGAATGGATTACTTTGATATGGGAACTGTGACTGTTACGATAAAGACGCTTCGGGATAAAATAGACCAGGAGAACCGCTACATCAAAACGGTTTGGGGTGTAGGCTATAAGCTGGTAAAGGGAGAGATGATATGAGTATTAAAACGAAAATCCCAATTTTAATTACTGCGATGTTATTACTGAATATGATTTTCCTATTGCTGTATTATAATCTGTACTTCTACCAGGCGGTGGCGGATAAGGTTGAAAAAATCAGCGGAGTCAGGATAACCAGACAATCAGTTAAGGAAAACCGGATTGTATGGGACTTGGTCAAATTTGAAGTACTTACGATTTTTATTCTTATTCTTTGTATTGGATTGATTGTCTATCTCACCTATTCACGCCCCTTGGCAAAGCTTAATTCCTATGTCAAGGATTATAAGAATAAGTCTATTATGACGACGAAGCGCAAGGATGAAATCGGTCAGCTTCAGAATACCTTTGCGGGATTAGCAGAAGAATTAAGCGAGGAGAAGCAGGCTCAGAACCGAATAATAGCCAGTATCTCCCATGATATTAAGACACCACTTACCAGCGTTCTTGGTTATAGTGAAAATCTGATCAAAAAGGATTTGCCTCAGGATAGGGTGAAGCAATACCTTAAGGTAATACACAGTAAAGCCTTGGACATTGAAGAGATCGTTCAGGACTTTGACTTATATATTGAAGGCAAGCTGACTACCCAGTTAAATAAGCAGCCCTGTAAGCTGTCCTTTATCAAAGAGATGCTGGAACTTGAATATCAGAAGGAATTAGAGCAGCAGGGTATCCTGTTTCAAGTAAATAATACTATTCGGACCGATGAGGAAATCAATATTGATTTGCCTAAGGTAAGACGTGTGTTTGCCAATTTAATCGGAAACGCTATAAAACATAATCCGTTGGTTAAGAATTTGAAAATTAAGATAACCATAGCAAAGGAAGCCGGAAGAGTTGAATTTCAGGTATCTGACAATGGGAACGGCATTAAGGAGGAGGATTTGCCTTATATATTCGAACCCTTTTACACCTCGGACAAAAGCAGATCAGTTTCCGGACTTGGCTTATCCATCAGCAAAAATATTATAGAGGCCCACGCGGGGAACATATGGGTTGATCCCTGTGAGAAGGAAGGCTGTTGTATAAGGTTTTACATGTCAGCACAATAGTTTCCCTCTCCATCGCAATATTTTACATGGTTAAGCAATTAACAAAGATTTACACAATAAAATACAAAAACACAGAAATTCTGTTTCTTCTGAAACACTCGTCTAGATGATATAGTTTACTCAGAAACAAGACAGCCCCCGGACAGCAGCCCGGGAGGGGCCTTACTTCAAGCTACTGAGGATAAAAGTCAGAGTAGCATCCAGGGTAAACGAACCGGAATGCTTACTGACAGCTGAAACAAGTAAACATATTCAGAAAGGACGAGGGTTTATGAAGAGAAGAATATTAGGTTTATTATTGTGCGTGGCACTGGTAGGAACTGCACTTGTGGGATGCAGCACTACAAAGAAGGATCCGGCACAGACACAGACAGAGAACAATGGGGAAGATAAGGGAACAGATAAGAAGCAGTTCAGAGTTGCATATATTGCAAGAACTCAGTCTGACTCCTTCGCAGCTTGGCTTGCAAACGAAATGAAGGCAGCAGCTAAGGAATACGATGATGTTACATTAGATGTTTTTGACGGACAGGCTGATGACGAGAAGGAAAATGCAGCAATTGAGAACGCAATCACCAACGGCTACGATGCAATCATTGTTCAGCCGAACAACGGTGAGGCTCAGAGACCTTATGTTGAGAAGATTGTAGAAGCAGGAATTATCGCTATCACAACAAATGCACGTATTGACGGTATCGAGGGTGCATCCTCTGTTGACGCTGATCCTTACAAGCAGGCAGCTGTTAATGCAGCACTTGCTCTGGAGCAGGTTCCCCAGAACGGTAAAGTAGTAGTGTTAAACGGACCTTCCGGTAACTTCCATGCAGATGAGAGAAGAAAAGCTTGGAAAGCAGAATTCTTTGATAAGAGACCCGATGTATCCATCATTGCAGAAGATATTGCAAGCTGGAACAAGGATGAAGCAATGGCATTCATGGAAGACTGGGTAACCGCTTATGGCCAGATTGACGCTATCATCTCCATGAACGATAACATGGCAGCAGGTGCATTAGAAATCGTTCAGGATTACTCCAAGATGTTATCCTATGGTGTTGACGGTACTGCAGAAGCTGCATTACTGATCCAGGAAGGCAAGATGACCTCCACCTGTTTACAGTCCGCAATTGATTTAGCGAAATTAAACATGGAAACCGTTCATAAATTACTGACCGGTGAGGAGAAAGAAATTAACGTAGACATTGACGAGGTATTGATCACTAAGGAAAATGCCGGCGAATTCGTAAACATGTACAAGGAAAGAGGATTAATCCAAGAGTAAGCTGCTGTTTATAATGGTATAAATCACACTCCTCCATCCGGCAGGGAATACTACTTCCCTGCCGGAAACATGTTCTCAGCCCCATATGCTTCGAATTGCACATGTTATGTGCAAGGGAAGTATATGGGGCTTCTTATGTCCTTTACCGAAACCAGAGGGGTTTCCCATAAGTAAGTCTGTACTCCTCCGCAATATTTTGCTGTCCCATCACAACATTTTACATAGTTAAGATGTTAACAAATAATTTGATAATAAATTACATAAACACAGAAATTCTGTTTCTTCTGAAAAATCCTGATCAATGATAAAGTTACCTCAGTAACCTGAATAACACCCTGACGATTGCAGAGATAGAAAAGGGAGGCACGAAAATGAAACACGATATCAAGCTTAGGGTATCGCAGATAGAGAAATCCTTTCCTGGCGTTAAGGCTTTGAATAAAATTGATTTTACTGTCAGACGGGGTACGGTTCATGCTCTGTGCGGAGAAAACGGCGCAGGCAAATCCACCCTGATGAAGATTATCAATGGCATTTACAAACCGGATGCGGGACAGATCTTTATCGATGAGAAGCCTGTTAAAATACAGAGTCCGATCCATGCAAGACAGCATGGTATTGCGATGATTGCACAGGAATTAAACTATGTACCGGAAATGTCAATCGAAGAGAATCTGTTCCTCGGAAGACTGCCGGTGACCAAGACCGGTAAAGTAGACTGGAAGCTGTTAAGAAAAGAAACGATTAAGTTCTTGGAGGCTGAGAAGTTACCTTATAAGCCGACACAAAAGCTGAAGACCTTAACCGTCTCCGATATTCAGATGCTGGAGATCATCAAGGCAATTTCCAATAACGCCGAGATCATCGTAATGGATGAGCCGACCTCCTCCATTACACACAGAGAAGTAGAGATGCTGTTCAAGAAGATTGAGGAGCTTAAAAAACAGGGAGTCAGCATTGTATATATCTCCCATAAGCTGGATGAGGTGTTCCGGATTGCGGATGACATCACCGTATTCCGTGACGGAACCGTAGTCGAAAGCCATCCTGCCAGTGAGATGAACATGGATCAGGTAATTTCCCTGATGGTAGGCCGGAAGATGGAAAATATCTATCCCAAGGAAAATGTTAAGATCGGAGATAAGCTGCTGGAGGTCAAGGACCTATACAGTACAGGTATCTTCAAGGAGATTAATTTCCATGTAAGTAAGGGCGAAATCGTTGGTTTCGCAGGCCTTGTCGGAGCGGGAAGAACCGAAGTCATGAGAGCTCTGTTCGGACTGGATCCGCTTACCTCAGGTGAGATCCTGATTAACGGTAAAAAGGCTAAGATCAAAAAGGTGCCGGACAGCATCAAGCATAAAATGGTAATGCTTTCGGAGGACAGAAGGCGTTACGGAATTATTCCTATCCGAAGTGTTATGGAGAATGCAAGTATCTCCAGCCTGGAGAAGGTCATCTACGGTGGTTTTGCCCACGAGAAGGAAGAGCGTAAGATCGTCGGAGAGTACTTTAAGAAAATGAATGTAAAGACTCCCACGCTTGATACACCGATCCAATCCTTGAGCGGAGGTAACCAGCAGAAGGTGCTGCTTGCCAAATGGATGCTGCGTGATCCGCAGATCTTAATACTTGATGAGCCTACCAGAGGAATCGATGTAGGGGCGAAGTTTGAGATTTATAAGCTTATGGTCGATATGGCGAAGCAGGGCAGAGCAGTGATTATGGTCTCCTCGGAGCTGCCGGAGCTGATTGGTATGTGTGACCGGATCTATGTTATGAACCAGGGCAGAATCACCGGCGAATTAGCACGGGATGAGTTCAGCCAGGAAGCCATCATGAAGTTTGCTACGAATAGCAGATAGGAGGACTTAAAATGTTAGCAAAAATTAAAAATACTCCTGCAAAGGAGAAGTATTCAATCTTTATCGTTCTGTTTGCAATGATATTCCTTTGCAGCTTTTTAAACCAGAACTTTTTATCGGCAGCTAATTTATCCAATATTATGAAGCAGCTGGCCGTAAGTATTATCTTAGCCTATGGTGAAATGCTCCTGATCGTCAGCGGTATGCTGGATCTATCCTCAGGTGCGGTACTTGCCCTGTCGGGCGTGCTCTCCATCATGACCTATAAGGCAACCGGTTCCTTAGTGCTGGCAGTAGTCGTAGCGATTGTGGTAGCTGTGGTATGTAATATCGTGAATGCCATCATGATCACAAATCTTAATGCACCGCCCTTTATCGCAACTCTGGTAATGCAGCAGGTGGCCCGTGGTGCTGCACTTCTGATCACCAACGGACAGAATATCCTGCAGCTGAAAGGCTATAAGGTATTCGGACAGGGAAGCATCGGACCGGTTCCGATCTCCATCATCATCACGATCTTCATCACCATCATCATCTGGTATATCCTGCGGCATACCAGACTGGGACGTTCCTTATATGCGATCGGCGGTAATGAAGAAGCCTCTGTGGCAGCAGGTATTAAAGTTAAAAAGAACAAGTATATCGTATTCATCATTAACGGTGTGCTGGTAGGTATCGCAGGTATCCTGTTCATGTCCCGTGTAAATGCAGGTCTGCCGAACGGCGCCATCGGCTATGAAATGGAAGGCTTAACAGCGGCAATCGTCGGTGGAACCAGCTTCTCCGGTGGTGTGGGTACTACGATGGGAACCCTGGCCGGTGCATTCATTATCGGTATGCTGAACAACATCATGAACCTGATCGGTGTGGATTCTTACATCCAGCAGATTGTAAAAGCCTGCATCATCGCCTTTGCGGTAATCTGGGACATCCGTTCCAAATCCAAGAAGACCAGAAAAGTAATTCTGGTGGAAGAGAAGAAGGCGGCTTAATGAAGTAGAAGCATCAGGAATTAACAACTACGAAGATTATTATAAATATAAAATATGTTACAGCAAGCTCACTCATTATCTAACATTTAAAAAGGAGAACTCAATATGAATAATAAAGCTGTATTTATGACAGGTTTAAATAAAATGGAAATCAGAGAGATTGAAGTACCGAAGATCAAGGAGGACCAGGTATTAGTAAAGCTTGAGTATGTAGGCATCTGCGGCTCCGATGTTCATTATCTGGAGCACGGTTCCATCGGTGATTTCATTGTAAACGGTGATTTTATGCTTGGTCATGAATGTGCCGGAGAAATCGTGGAAGTAGGAAACAAGGTAACTGACTTAAAGCTTGGGGATAAGGTGGCCTTAGAGCCCGGTATCACCTGCGGACAGTGTGAATTCTGTAAGGCCGGTAAATACAATCTCTGCCCTGATGTAGAATTCCTCGCTACACCTCCCTATCACGGCTGTTTGGAGAATTATATCGCATTCCCTGCTAATATGTGCTTCAAATTACCGGAGAATATCACTTCTAAAGAAGGCGCACTGGTGGAGCCCCTCGCAGTTGGTATGCATGCGGCTGCACAGGGTAACGTGAAGCTCGGTGACTCCGTAGTTATCCTCGGATCAGGCTGTATCGGACTAGTGACTCTGCTGGCATGTAAGGCCTATGGTGCTACCGATATTACCGTAGTGGATGTGATGCCGAAGAGACTGGAATATGCGATGAAGCTAGGAGCTACCAGAGTAATCAACGCAAGGGAAGCAGACGCCGTTGAGAAGATGAATGAGATAACGAAGGGCAAGGGTGCAGATGTCGTAATCGAGACAGCGGGCAGCAAGATTACGATCAAGCAGACCGCATACCTGGTAAAACGCGGCGGAACCATCGTACTCGTCGGTATGGCACCGGAGGACATCATTGATTACAACTTTGCTAAGATTATGGGTAAGGAAGCAACCATCACCTCCGTGTTCCGTTACAGAAATATCTACCCGAAGGCAATCAATGCAATTGCAAAGGGTATCATCGATGTATCCGGCATTGTAACACATGAATTTGATTTCGAGGATACCGCCAAAGCCTTTGAATTTGTAATTAACAATAAGAATGACGTAGTAAAAGCAGTCATCAAAATCAGCTAACAATAAACTTATCGTATAGAATTTTGGAGCTACTGATTGATAACAATCATGTAATCTCTATTCCCCTCCCTCATGTTAAGAGACATATCCCGGTTACTATGAAATATTGTACGTTAACAACGTCTGTTTCATAGGAAACCCCGATATGTCTCTTAAGCGATTCCACCGGAGGAGCTGAGGCCTGACATCCCCGTAGCCCCAGTACCAGTGTATTTTTCATTTTCTGCCGGCTGATATATTTTGGTATTATGGAAAACAATAATGATAGGAAGGGCTGTTCTATCAACGTCCCGGTATCAGAAATAGGGAGCTAAAACCTTACTGATTCCATTTGAAAGGAGAAGTCTCATGAGAAGTCATCGGTTATACGGGAAACGCCGAAGCCTTGCGTTACTGCTTCTGATTTCCCTAATTGCCACCGGCTGTGCGAAAACACCCGAAAATAATGGCAAAAAAACATTTCTTTTCGGAGAACAGTCCTCGGAATATGAAAGAATAGAGGCTCCGGCAGGATTCGACTGGAAACAGTGTGACGGAACCATCCTGAATTTTATTTGTGAAGACAATATCAATGCGAATATCCTATCAAAGGAATCAGAAAAATTCACAGAGGCCACAGGGATTGTAATCAATATAAAGAGGATGGATTTTAACACCCTGGAAGAAAAAATTAATATGGAATTTATCTCAAAAACAGCACAATATGATCTGATCTATGTCGATCCCTACAAGACACTCAATCGTTTTTATGATGGCCTGGAGGATCTGAACCGCTATGAACAGGATGAAACCTTGCCACATATCGTTGGTGGGATTGACAGCTTTTCCGAGAAACATCTGGAGGTATGTTCGTACTTCGGAACGAAGGACAAGCTCTATGCCATACCTTTTGATTCCACAACCATGATCTTGTTTTATAGGAAGGATATCTTCAAAAAGTATAGGAAAGAGATGGCGAGGGAGCTTGGGTTTGAGCCTGATCCGGAAGGCGGTGCTTTTACCTGGGATCAATTTATAGCAGTTTCAAAATGGATCAATGAAAACCTTGACCGTTTTGAAATCAGATATGGCAGCTTAACCATGTCTGCCAGACATAACTCAATCTATACCGCCTTCTCCACGGTGCTGGGAGCATATGGGGGAGAATATTTTGCGAATGATAAGATCGTTGGGTTGGGTACTGCTACCGGTCCGGAGCTTCAGTCTAAAACGAAGGAGTTTCAGACTGCATTGGGTAAGTTCAAAGAGATTATTGCATTAAATCCCGATAAAGCGCAGGGATTTACCTGGGATGAGGTGGCAAATGCCTATACGAAGGGCGAGGTAGCCATGATGATCAATTGGGATGAGAATGTCTCGGCCGTAGAGAACTCTGAGATGGCAGGAAAAACAGGCTTCAGCGTCCTGCCGAGAGGACCTGTACGCAGTTCTAACCTCTACGGTGGTTCCGGTATCGGCATCAACAGTTATGCGAATGATAGGAAGAAGCTGGCCGCCTGGATGTTTATTGTGTGGGCGACCTCTCCGGAGGTACAGATGAAATCCTTTACAGAAAAAGAAGGCGGGACACTTCCCACAAGAACCGACTTAACGAAGCTGATTGCAGAGAATTATTCCGGTACGGCTCCGCAGGTCACTGCAATGGTCCGGTCACAAATGCCGGAATATGCTTATTTCAGGCCGAAGATGAAAAACGGGTATGATTTCGAGGAAACCATGATTTCCAATTTATATGACATGGTGCAGGAGGATCTGGATATTAACAGTGTTTCAATCAATATGAGAAGTAGGTGGATCGAACTGAACTGACCTATGATTTAAGAACCGGATGGAGCAGGGAATATGAATGGCATAAAACTAATCAAAGAAAAGAATAGCTTCAGAAATCAATTCTTTCGGACGACCGCTGTCATCATCGTTGTATCTATGGTCATATTAATGGCGATGTTCCGTAACTTCAGAAGTACCCTGAATGAGCAATACGGAGAATCTGAGAAACAGTCCGTGGAGGTGGTAGGAAATAACCTGGATTATATTCTGAACAGTGTAGAGATCCTATCCAATTCCATGATATCCAACCAGGAGCTGATCCATACTATAAAGGATGGCAACAGGAACCAGCTGAGTGATATATTGTATAGCTTTTATGTCTCCAGCAACCTGATTGAAGGAATCTATGTCATCAGCCCGAATGGATATCATCAGATCGGAGCAGAGCTTCAGGGCGGAGTAAAAAACTTTCCCAGGTTTGAGTTGGAACATACAACAGGGGAGATTGTATGGTTTCCCACGAAGGAAAGAAAGGTAAAGGTACTTTCGGGCAGCATAACGAAACGTTATTTCTCTATGGGAAGAAAAATCATAGATGTGTATTCCTTAAGAGAATTAGGCTATATCAACATTGAAGTGGATGAGAGTGTACTGACCGGGGCCTTCTCCGATATTTCGGAGGAAAACAGCAGGGTCCTGATCTGTGACAGATCAGGGAATATCATTGCCAGCTCCGATCATGACTTTACACCGATACATGATAAGAAATACTTTAATACCATGAAGGAAGATAACGGACAGAATTACTTCAGCTATTATAAGGACAGGAAAAAATATGTGGCGATCTATTCCTCCTTCAACTACGGGAAATGGTTTGTGGTAAAGACGATACCGGAGGCGGTGCTTTATGCCCAGATCAACCGGCTCCAGTTATATTCCATTGCCGGAGGAATTATTGCCCTGGTGGTCATGTTCTATGTAGCAATCATCTATACCGGAAGGATCACGAAACCAATCGAGCTGATGATGCATCAGATGAAGCAGGTGGAGGCAGGGAATCTGGATGTCAGGGTAGAATCCAATGTCTACAATGAGCTGGATGATCTGAGTGAAAGCTTTAATCAGATGGTGAACCAGATTAAGAAGCTGATGGAGGATATCATTGCAGTAGAGCAGAATAAGAGCGAACTGGAGCTGGAGGTGCTTCATGCTCAGATCAATCCGCATTTTCTTTATAATACGCTGAATACCATACGTTGGATGGCGAAGCTCAAGGGGGAAAACAGTATTTCAGATGCATTGGTTGCTCTGGTGAAGCTCTTAAGAGTCAGCATCAGCTTTGGTAATACGATGATTTCCCTTCAGGATGAAATAGAATATATCGAAAACTATATCCTGATCCAACGGCTGCGTTTTAATCAGCTCTTTGAAATTCATTATGATATTAAGGAGGAGCATAAACGGCTCAGCATTCCAAAGCTGATTCTGCAGCCGATTGTTGAAAACTCACTGATCTATGGGATTGATGAAGCAGAGAAGAGGGAAGATCCGATTGTCATCCGTATCTATACAAGAGAAAACGGTGACCATATCGAAATCGTGGTTGAGGATAACGGAAGCGGAATCAAGAAGGAGGTATTGGATAATATCTTCAAACAGGAACAAAATATCAACAGGTTCAGTAAGGTTGGACTCAATAATGTGAATCAAAGGCTGAAGCTATATCTGGGCGAGCAATACGGTCTGCAGATAGTTTCAGCAGAAGGGGAAGGAACAACTGTCATTATCCGTGTTCCCGATAATGCATCATAGAGGAGTTGCCTATGTATAAGATTATGATCGTTGATGATGAGATGCTGGTCAGGATTGGGGTGAAGTCTCTGATCGACTGGCAGGAGCTTGGTTTTGAAATTGTTGCGGAAGCCGGGAATGGGCAAGCAGCTTACGAAAAGTATGTCGCCCTACTCCCCGATATCGTAATTACGGATATCAAGATGCCGAAGCAGGATGGCATCTGGCTTGCCCAGAAGATAAGAGAGCATAATCCGAAAACTGAAATTATATTCCTGACCTGCATGGATGACTTCTCCTATGCGAAAGCTGCAATCAAATTAAAGGTGTCCGAATATATTTTGAAAGCGGAAATGGAGGAGGAAGAGCTGAAGAAGATCCTGTTGGAGAAGAAGAAAAAGCTGGATGAATCGTCAGGCCATGCCACGGATCATCAAGACAGTGCAGTACAGGTCAGAAAGCAGCAGGAACATCTGCTGGGTCTATTACTGAGTGGTAACCGCAGTCTGGAACTCATCCGGGAAGAATTCCGTAAAGCAGAGGTGGAATGGAATAGTGGGAAATACTGCTTTCTTCAGTTTGATTTCCGCTCCGGACTTAAAGATGGTAAGAATTCTGAATATCAGATCACAAGCATGATATCCGCTTGCTCGGAATTAATCATCCATAAATTTCAGGATGAAGCAATGGAGGTCTTCTTAAAGCCATTCGGAAAATCTGTTACCTGCTTTCTGATGGCAAGGAATTTGAACGATCTTGCGCTGGGAAAATGTATTCAATACCTGCAGGCTTCCATCAGACAGTATTTTAATATTGGCTTTAAGAGTGCATGTTCTCCGATTACTGAGACAATCGAAGCCTCCAGAGATTATGCTGAATGGATCTTTGAAGCATCTGATTATCTGTTTTATCTGTCCGAAGGGGAGCATCTGACGAAGGATACGATGCATAAGTCTTCGGAGGGAAGGTTTATCTATACGTCTGCGATGGTAAAGGAACTTTGCGAATTAATAGAGGAGGCAGATTCGGAAGCTATTTACAACATAATTGACGGATTGAAGAAGAATCTGGATGAATCCCGGGGCAATTCGCTGGAAGTGAAGCTGGAGCTGTCCCATATGATCAAAGATATCTTCCGAAGACTTGATATCGGAATCCCGGAGGAGGAGATGTTTTCGTTCCAAAAGAGTGTAATTAACGCAGAGGAGCTGGAAGAGGTGATTGAAGTCATCAGGAGCTTTATTAAGAACCTGATGGAGGAGAATACCCTGAACAGAGTTGATAATGCGGAGCTGCTGATTAAGAAGGCTGTCCAATATATCGCAGATCATTACGACAAGAAGATATCGCTGGATGATATAGCGGGGTATGTAGGAATATCGAAGTATTATTTCTCAGTGCTATTTAAGAAAGAGATGGATACTACATTTTCTTCCTACCTGAATTCTGTCCGAATTGAAAAGGCAAAACAGCTGCTAAAGAATCCTCAGGCGACCATCAATGACGTAACCTATGAGGTTGGCTTTAATGATCCCCAGTACTTTAGTAAAACCTTTAAGAAATATGTGGGTATGACCATTTCGGAATACCGCAATAAATAGAGAAGAATTTCAACTGTAGAATAAACGGATGATCATAGAATCTTAATTATTTCATACTGAGCATTGATTACCAGCCACATCGGAGCATAATAATTCATGATATTCCAGATTCCAGTGCCGTTCAATCCATATTCGGTAACCAGCTTCATGATAGCTTGTATACTTCTGGCATCAACAAACCATATGATATGAGGGATTTGGGAGGGTTTTTCAATATATCTGATGAAAGGGGTTTGAGATAATTCATCAAACTCGATTACTGCATCATTACTTATTGCTATCTCCAGGACAGAATTTATGGTTAATGAAGTAGCTCTTGAAAAACCCATGACATAAGGAAGCTCCCAATCATAGCCCAGGACCGGAATACCGATGCTGATCTTATTCGGTGCGATATAGTTTACTGCATTTTCGAGCAGAGCATTGATGTCATGTATTGATCCAATAGGCAAAGGAGGTCCGAAATTATACCCCCAATTAAAGGTCAGAAAAGTGATATTGCCGTTTTTGGGCTTAAAGCCGGAATAGTCCACCGACTCATATTCGAACCTGCCATCAGCAAAGGCTTTATTAGGATTAATCGTCAATAGCAGTGGGACACCTTTTTCTAAGGCAATTTGGGAGATTTTATTATATAGGTTGAAATAGAGATATTGATTTGTATTATTTAAAAAATTAAAAGATAAATTAACCCCATAATATCCCTTTGATATTACTACTTCAAGCACCTTTTTGATATATTCCTCCTGAAGCTCTTCGTTTGTCAATACATCATATACGGTATTTAGGTCGGGGACACCCCTGGTGGTCAGCGTGGTTAAAAGCATCAGGGGAGCAACGCCATAAGCTTTGCATGTATTGATCAGCTCTGTATCATCATAATAGGAGATGATTTCTCCCTCTCTGGAGACAGTGTAATTAAATATGGTCAGATAGGTAAGGTAGGGCAGTATTTTTAACAAAACATTTCTATTAATATAGGGGTATGCAAATCCACCGGTAATCACCCTACCCATGGAATTATCATAGCTGATTACCAGGCTCTCACCTGGATAGAGATATTCCCGTTCGACAAGAAACGGATTATTCCTTAATATTTGAAGCAGCGGAATCCCATAAGAAGAAGCGATACTCTCCAAGGTATCCCCTTCTTGTACCGTATGGGAGATTACCGGATAAGTTATGACGATAGTTTGGCCCGGCACTAAGTTATCTGCATTGAAAAGCTCATTATCCTGGATTATTTTCTGTACAGATACACCGTATTTTTCTGCAATTGCTTCAACTGTCTCCCCTGCTATAACAACATGAATTTCCATCGGATCCCTCTGAAAGCATCCATTTACTGAATTATATTGCAGCCGGCCTCAAAGTATTACTGCATGATCCCATACCGGCAGACATCCTTTATTCCACTGTCAGAAGCTTCTCTATGGAACATAGCCTAACACATAATGCAAATACTTGCGTGGCGGTAATCAGCTCCTCCGGTGTCGGAAAGGAAGGAGCGATTCTGATATTACTGTCGGACGGATCCTTACCGTATGGATAGGTGGCTCCTGCCTCGGTCAATACAACACCTGCTTCCTTGCATCTTGATACGATAGCCTTAGCACAGCCTGACATGGCTTGAAAGGAGATGAAATAGCCACCCTTCGGATTGGTCCAGGTTCCGATGCCAAGTCCGCCAAGCTCCTGCTCCAGGATATTCACCACAGCTTCGAATTTAGGAGCCAGCAGTGCAGCATG
This sequence comes from Bacillota bacterium, assembly GCA_023415595.1. Taxonomy (GTDB): domain Bacteria; phylum Bacillota; class Clostridia; order Lachnospirales; family Lachnospiraceae; genus Mobilitalea. The sequence goes on along the minus strand of JAEZJW010000199.1, from coordinate 18,134 downwards.
CTTCTTCATATGCTCCATTACTGAAGTCTTATCCTTTAAGAAACGAACATGCCGCAGTTGGTTAACCTTATCATGGCAGATAAACTGCAGACTCATGAATTTCTTTATCTCCTTTAGATTTGCTCCCGAAGAGGCTACAGCCGAGATGCCGCCTCCCGCGAAGCTGATCTTAGAGGTTGATAGGAATTCGTATACCAGATCCGGGTTTCCGGCCTTCTCACACTCTTTCAGGATTTCCAATACATTTTCCGGCTGTTCGAAATATAAATGATGGACACAATAAGAATTATCCCAATAGATTCGGAAGTCCTTCGCGGCAGGTTTAAGCCCTGCAAAACGTCGAACCACCTCATCAGAATATACGACTCCGCCCGGATTGCTGTACTGGGGAACACACCAGATTCCCTTAATAGCCTCGTCTGTACGAACGAGCTCCTCAATCAGATCCATATCCGGTCCGTCCTGCATCATTGGAATGTTGATCATTTCAATACCAAAATACTCTGTTATCGCAAAATGCCTGTCGTATCCCGGAACAGGACAAAGAAATTTAACACGGTTAAGCTGATACCAGGGAGTATGCTCACCTACACCATGGGTAAAGGAATGGGAGATGAGATCATACATGATATTCAGGCTGGATGCCCCGTGGATGACTACCTGCTTAGGGTCGAGTTCAACCAGATCTGCCATCAGCTGCTTTGCTTCCTGAATACCGTCCATCAGACCGTAATTTCTGCAATCATCCCCGCTAGAGGAGGTGAGGTTAGCCTCACTGTCCAGAGAATTAAGCATCTCCATAGCCAAATCCAATTGGGCAGAGGAGGGTTTGCCGCGGGTCATATTCAGATTCAGCCGAAATCCCTGATATTCTTTATACAATGTCTCAAGCTCTGCTTTCCTCGCCTGAAGTTCATTTTTGCTTAAGTTCTTATACTGCATTGATCCATACTCCTTCATCTGCATAAATTACAGCTATTATAATATGATTTCAGGATTAGTACAAGCAGTATCTGGAAAGTCTGCAAGATAGCCTGTATAGAACAGGGGCTCGTTACATAAGATGGAACCAAGGATATTGACGAGGTTTGCCATGAGTATCATATCAATTGTTTTAGCTGTCTTGGCTGGGATATTCACGACCATAGAGACAAGTATCAACGCACAGCTCGGCAAACATATCACACCGAGCCTGGCCACACTACACAGTCTGATCATCGGGTTGATCTTCATGGTATTCCTCTGTGCCTATGGCGGTACTCTGTCACAATATCCTAAGATCATGACAGTCAGCCCGGTGCTTTGGCTGGGAGGGATCTTCGGTGCCTTTATCATATATTTTTCCTCTAAGGCGATTCCGAGTCTGGGAATCTCCAATACTTTGATCCTTATCCTGTCAGGGCAGCTGGTAAGCGGACTGGTCATCGATGTTTACCTGAATAATATAGAGATCAGTTCCAGAAAAATCATGGGGCTGGCATTATTTCTCGTCGGAACGATCATGTTCTTAAGGGAATAGCCGGTGTGAGGCTTGGAAGCTATCCAGTATCGGGAAGATAATCCCAATAAATTGAAAATATTATAAAAAAAAGTGTTGACAAATATTATGGAATGAGTTACCTTATAATAACATATTAATCATATAGAATATATATGAAATAAAAACGGAAAAGGAGAAATCATATGAGCGAACGTAATTTTAAATTTGATACACTGCAGGTCCACGCAGGCCAGAAGGCCGACCCGGTGACCGGTTCCAGGGCGGTACCGATTTACCAGACAACCTCCTATCTGTTCAATAATTCTGAGCATGCCGAGAACTTATTTGCACTGAAGGAGCTTGGGAATATCTATACCAGGATCATGAATCCCACCAATGATGTATTTGAGCAGAGATTGGCTGCTCTGGAAGGCGGAGTTGCAGCATTGGCGGTGGCATCAGGCTCAGCCGCTATCACATATTCGATCTTAAACATCGCAGAGGCAGGGGATGAGATCGTTGCGGCCAGTACACTTTATGGCGGTACCTATAATTTATTCGCAGTTACTCTTCCGAAGTTAGGCATCAGGACAACCTTCGTGAATCCGGATGACCCTGAAAATTTCAGAAAAGCGATCAATGACAGGACGAAAGCAGTATTTATCGAGACCTTAGGTAATCCGGGAATCAATATTGTTGATATCGAAGCTGTGGCTGATATCGCTCATGAGAATAAAATCCCCCTAATCATAGATAATACCTTCGGAACCCCATACCTGATCCGGCCTATTGAATTCGGAGCAGATGTTGTTGTTCATTCTGCAACTAAATTCATCGGTGGACACGGAACCTCCATCGGTGGAGCGATTATCGATTCCGGTAAATTTGACTGGATAGGGAGCGGTAAGTTCCCTGGGCTGACAGAGCCGGATCCCAGCTATCATGGAATCAGCTATGCCAAGGATATAGGCGCTCCGGCTTATATTATTAAGGCTAGGGTTCAGCTGCTCAGAGATACCGGTGCTGCCATCAGCCCATTTAATTCCTTCCTTCTTCTGCAGGGACTGGAAACACTCTCCCTGCGTGTGGAGAGACATGTATCCAACACGGAGAAGATTGTAAGATTTCTGGCGGCACATCCTCAGGTTTCCGGTGTGAATTATCCCGGTTTGGAAGACAATAAATATCATAAGCTTGCTAAGAAGTACCTTCCGAAGGGAGCGGGTTCCATCTTTACCTTTGACATTAAGGGCGGAGCTCCGGCAGCAAAGAAGTTTATTGACAGTCTGGAGATCTTCTCCCTGTTAGCAAATGTGGCAGATGCCAAATCACTTGTAATCCATCCTGCTTCCACAACCCACTCCCAGCTGAATGAAGAGCAGCAGAGAGCAGCCGGTGTTACTCCGGAGCAAATCAGGCTTTCCGTAGGAATAGAGGATGCGGAGGATCTGATCTATGATCTGGAACAGGCGCTGAAAAAAACAGCCGAGTAAATGAAATGATTATCCTTCCTAATTAAAGTTAAATCAGACCGCGGACAGTAATGTGCCGCGGTCTTTCGTGTGAATTAACCAAAGGAATGAATCCGGTACAGAAACCGACAGTCCTTTGGTTTTTTCTAACTAATTAACATAGATTTAACTTGGGGAAGCTTTCTGATTTTACAGTCACCTGTTATGCTTGTATCATAAATATTTATTTAAGGACCATCGACGAGAGGAGGAGACAGATGGAGTTTATAACACAGAAACATATGATTTATCTGAATGATTTTGAGAAAATCATAAGGTTTATCAGATTAGCGGATACACTGGATTGCAGATTAAAGCTCGCCTCGGGAGGCTATGAGGTAGATGCCAAATCACTCCTGGGGATTTTTACCCTTGATCTTTCCGGTGCGATTGAGTTAAGCATATCAAATGAGAAACAAAGTTTTGAGAATTATAGGAAGACTTTAGAAAGTTTTATGATCTGATTTATTTGAGGGATTACTATTTCATGTTCCATCTAACTATTTATTCCGAACGTTCTGTTCAATTTCCCATAACGTATAAGAAGAATGGCAGCTCATGTCAGGGGCTGTCTTTTATGTATATGCTTCCGGCTGACATGAAGATAACCGGAGTGATTGCAGGCATTTTATGACAGAAATGTAAAATCAGGCAATTATACTTTTAACATTTATTTTACCTAATCTATACGGAAACATGATTTTTTAGATGATAAATCAATGGTAAATTTATATCGTACCAGACAGAAATAGAAAAACAAAAATCAGCCATCGGAGCTAAGATCGAAAAGGAGATTATTATGAAGAAAAAACTGAGAGGGTTAGTAACAGTATTATTAGTAAGTATTTTAGCAGTAGGTTCACTCAGTGCTTGCTCTGGGATTAAGGACAAGAGCACAGATAAGGCGACAGAAACAACTAATACAGCAAAGCCTGCCAACACAGCAGCAGAAGCTGATAGGAAAGAGGAAGCTAAGCCGACACAGGCTTCGGCACCAACAGAGGAAACAAAGGAATTATCCGGTACGTTAACAATGGTAGGTTCCACCTCCATGGAGAAGCTGGCAAATGCAGCCGCAGAAGCCTTTATGATGAAGTACCCTGATACTACAGTAACAGCGGAATTTCCCGGATCCAGTGCAGGCGTGGAAGCAGTCCTGGCCGGAAACTCGGATATCGGTAATGCCTCAAGAAATTTAAAGGACGAGGAGAAAGCTTCAGGTGCAGTGGAAAACATTGTCGCAATCGACGGTATCGCAGTAATCATGGACAAAGCAAATACGGTTGCCGATTTAAGTAAGGAGCAGTTAACTAAGATATATACCGGTGAAATCAAGAACTGGAGTGAAGTGGGCGGAGCGAACCTGCCAATCGTAGTCATCGGCCGTGAGGCAGGCTCCGGAACAAGAGGTGCATTCGAAGAGCTGCTGAAGATCGAAGATAAATGTGTATATTCTAATGAAATCAACAGTACAGGAGGAGTTATGGCAAAGGTTGCATCCACACCCGGTTCTATTGGTTATGTATCGCTGGATATTCTGGATGATAGTGTGACTACAGCAAAGCTTGAGGGAGTCGAGCCTACTCCGGATAATATCAAAGCCGGAAATTACTTCTTAAGCCGTCCGTTCGTAATGGCAACTGTTGGTGAGATCTCAGAGCAAAGCAAGCTTGTACAGGCTTTCTTCGAATTCTTAAAGTCTGAGGAAGGAAAAGAGTTAATCAGCAATACCGGATTAATTACAGTTGATTAAATTCATAATGAAAACATGGGGGAAGATCAAATAGAGTAAGGTAGGAGAAGAATTGTCATCAGGTAACAGAAGACAATTCTTCTTTTTACTCTCCTAACTGTATTCAGTAAGTACATGGTATTGCCGTTTACAAATGCTGCTACCTATGGTAACCTTAGGGTACAGGAAGACGGAGCGTTAGCGGATATTTTTGCTGCCCCAGTACTTCCTGTCAGAGAATATGACGTTTAGGAACCAAATGACAGCCTACTGTAAGGAGTGAAGGAAATGAGACGAAAACTACCCAAGCTGGCAATCCTGCTGGCACTAAGCTTTATTTATTCCGCATTCATCTTGCCTCATATTGCGAAAGCAGAGGGGTCTGTAACGGCACTGGAGATAACAACGTATCCAACAAAAACAACCTATATGAGCGGTGAGGAACTGGATTTTCATGACATGGTTCTGACTGCCAGCTACAGTGACGGTACGAACCGGATGATTAGTGATTACCGTATAGAGGGCTATGACAGCGGCAGGCTGGGAGACCAGGTGTTATGGATTAAATATCAGAGTCTTTTAACGTCTGTGATGGTAAAGGTCGTTCCTGCCAAGGTAAGCGGTGTGTCACAGGAAGATTTGAATGCTGATTACATCACCTTAACCTGGAAGCCCGTTGCAGGTGCAACCGGTTATGAGGTATACCGTCTGGAGGAATCCGGCAGTGAAAGTTATGTCAGCAATCCGGTCACCAACAGGATGATATTATTTGAATCACCGGATGTACCTCATACCTTTAAGGTACGCGCTGTTTACGATATTAGTGGTACCACCCACTATGGGGACTTCTCTGAGCCCTATACTACTGTAAGGGCACCGAAAGCCACTACCGGACTTAAGGTAACAGAGATTACGGTATCCTCTGTCTCGCTTGCCTGGGATGAGATTCCCGGTGTGACCGGATATTTGATTTACCGTGCTCCGGCAACCTCCGGTAAATATACATATCTTGCTTCGGCAACTACCGCAGCCTATATAGATAAGAAAGCAACCTCCGGAACAGGCTATCGATATAAGGTTTGTGCCTATATCCATAAGGATATATATCAGGGGAGCTTCTCTCCGGAGGTCAGTATCAGCACTCTGCCTGCAAGTCCGGTACTAAAATATAAGGCAGGAGATCAAAAGGTTCGGTTTTCCTGGGGTAAGATTAATGGAGCTTCTTCCTACAATCTCTATATCGGTAATGATGTAAGCGGGTACACTCTGCTCACAACGAATTCCAGTACCAATACAACATTTCTGACCCATGATTTGAAAAGCGATTATACCTATACCTGTTATGCTATAGCCTACCGGGAGTATGAAGGAAAAATATATGAAAGTCCTGCCTCGGAGAAGATACAGGTAAAGTTTCAGCAAATCTATGATACCAGTACAGCTCCGAAGTACTTCGCTAACCAGAAAGCGTTTGAAGCCTCCTCTGCTTATAAATCCCTGGAATTCTTCCGTAAGCATGTGGACTATTCGAGAAGTATTGTTATTCCGGGTTTGATCAATACGAATATTAATGGCTTCACCAGTACAAGAATGTGCCCTCAGGGTATCACCTTTGCCGGAGATTATCTGTTAATGACCGCATATGATATGGCCTCGGAAGAAAACTCCGTCATCTATGTGATGGATAAGGCTACCGGGAAACTTCTGACAACTCTGATCCTTCCTACCATGGCCCATGCTGGTGGGATCGCGTTTGATGGAACCTATATCTGGATAACGGTTGGTAAGAAGGCTTCTGTCTTTCCCTTCAAAGAGGTGACAGCCGCAGCGGAAAGCGGCAAGCCCTATACCGAAATCAGTTTTACCAAGTCCTGCGACGTTGGGATCACAGCCTCCTATCTTACCTACTACGATGGTCTGCTCTGGGTAGGTTCCTATGATGAGGTTAAGGCCACGAAGCTTAACAGCTATTATATTCATGATGAGGAACAGGAGATTTCCTTAGTACAGGAGGATTCCATCATGATGCCGAACAGGGTCCAGGGGGTTGCCTTTACGGAGGATGGCTACTTAATACTGTCACGTTCCTGCCAGCTATATAAAGGCCTCCGTGGCTATATGAGGCAACTTGATATTTACCGGCCGGACCTCACTGTAATTGAAAATGGGGTATTCCCCTTAGGCGATCGCATCAGTACAGTAGCGATGCCCTCCATGAACGAGGAGATAGCATTGGACGGCGGTTATCTGTTTGTTAATTTTGAATCGGGTGCTTTCGCTAAAGCTTCCTATATCGTGGACAGGATCAGTGCCTTTAAGCTTAGTGCCGTTCTTGATAATTGATATACGTATCCATAAGAAGTATTTCTCAGCAGAGAATGATCAGATCTGTCAACCAATTTCTCTATAAAACATTCATGAAAAATTATCAGTGATCAGCTCAGATCAATAGTAAAAGGGTGGAACCTATCCCACCCTGTACTATTGGTCTGGACTGATTTTTTATTCTGACAGGTGAACGAGCTTCCTGGTTCCACTTACCTTATGTCAGTGCTCTGATCAGCTTCCATCATGGCTTTTTCCTGTTCACGAATCATATCCCTAACCATATTACCTGCTTCCTTTGAAGTCATATCGCCACGGTATTTACGGGAAGAAGCTTCTAGTATTCCTTCTGTAGTCAATAATATGAACAAAAACAGGTTATGAAATGCCGAAGAGAAAATATACAAATATTAGGGCAAGATATTGATTGATACAATTTACGATGGTATAATAAGGGAAATTATGTAAAGGGGCAGTGTTATGAAAAGAAAATTACAACTTATTTTGTTCATGTTGATTGTAGTAGCTGTCATGCTGATTCCGGTAATAGCGTCGGCGGAGGAGGGAAAGTCTGTCATTGATCTGGAAATTGGAACAACTACCGATGGAATATTGAAAGATGGGAAGGTAAATATCTATGAGATTACTCCTCCCGGAACCGGACTATTGACCATAACAATCAAGTGTTTTGTGAAAGATGAACTACATACCTCCTTCTATCCAGAGGGAGAAAGTGATCCGTATCCGAAGGTTACCCTATATGATGAGAATAAGGGCTATTCGCTTCTGGAATATAAGGTTTATACTGGAGCTCGAAAATACTTGCTTGAATTATACAGCACATTTGCTATCTCTTCCGGTTCCTATATGATCCATACGGAGTATAAAGAAATCGATTCCCTTGATAACGGGAGTAATAACAGCATGAAGCAGGCTGCTACCATTCGCTATAACAGGTATTATCCCGGTATCCTTGCTTATGGTGAGACAGATGATTACTATAAAATAGAACTATCCAAGACTACACAATTTAAATTGAAGGTAGTCTGTAATGAAGAGGCGGCGCTGCAGGTTACGGTCAAGGACTCAAAAGGAGGTATTGTAAACGAAGGCACCGCATATCATAATACTTGGATCTATCAACTGAATCAAAAGTTGGCGGCCGGAACCTACACCATTATCGTTAGCACAAACGGAAAGGACGGTTTCTATGGGCGCCGCTACCGATTGGAAACAGGTAACTATATACCAATCACCGAAGTGATTCTTCCTTCAACGAAAACAATGAAGCTTGGGGATAACTATACCTTCCAGCCAACCCTAAAGCCCACGAGAGCAGCCGATTCCTGTTATTATAGCTCCAGCAATCCTAAGATTGTCAAGGTTACTCCTGATGGAAGGGTTACCGCTTTAAAAAAAGGTAAAGTTACAATTACGGCCAGAGCATATGAAGGGAAAGCAATGGATACCTGCAGCGTGACAGTATACAATGTATCGGTACAGAAGATTTCCTTAAATAAAACGAAAATTTCTCTGAATCTTGGAGAGAACTATACCCTGAAGGCTACCGTTACACCTAAGAATGCTGCCCGGGCCGATATGGTATGGAAATCCTCCGATGATAAGATTGCAACGGTTAATTCCGCAGGCAGGATTACCGCGAAAGGATCGGGCACCTGTAAAATAACAGCCAAATTAGAGGGAAAGAGTGCTTCGGCGACAGTTACGGTAACAAAAAAACCTGAACCCACAATGAAACCAAAACCAACTCCTGCCCCGACTCCTGTCCCAACTCCGGCAATCGTTACGGTGGAGGGCATCAGTATGCCAAATTCCCTGCAATTAAAGGTCGGAGAGACAAAGGAACTGGAAGTTACCTTCACCCCGGACAATGTAACAAATAAGACTCTGATCTGGACCTGTACAGACGGCGATGTAATTTCGCTGCAGGATGGTAAGGTAATAGGCAAGAAAGCAGGGATATCAACAGTCGTTGTAACATCTATCAACGGAAAGAGAACCTACTGCAAAATTGAGGTAAGCAATTAAGATTGCTAATAACCAAAGGAATCCCGATCACCTCCGGACTGAGAAGAAATATAAGCAGTCCGGAGGTTTTTTAACACTCGAGTATATATGATTAAAGAATGCCAGCCTGGCAGGCATTCTTTATTACATGATCCGAAAGAAACTCGCGGAGCGTGATTCTTTCGGATGTAAAACTATAGTTGAAATGACAGAAGAAATATATGATAATAGAATGGAAAAATGATGAAGATGAGGAAGGAAGGAGAACCCCGATGATTGATTACCTAAATCCCTGTGCAGGAAGCTACAGGAAGGCAATGTTTTTTGACAGGGACGGAACAGTGATAGTGGATACGGTTATGCCATATCGGGAGGAAGATCTTCTTTTTTTTCCGGATACCTTCGAAGCCCTCAGGGAGGCGGGGAGCCTGGAAGCATCTATTATCATTATAACGAATCAATCAGGCATTGCATTGGGCAGGTATCGGAAAGAGGATATGACAAACTTCCACCGGCTGATGCTAGAAAAGTTTCATAAGGAGGGAATTAGGATCGATGCGATCCTTTACTGCCCTCATTATGATACGAAGCATTTTCCGCCGGGTTATAACGGCTGCACATGCTCAAAGCCGATGCCGGGTTTAGTAAAGGAAGCGGCGGGGTTATTAGGGTTTCTGCCTGAGAACTCAGTCCTGATCGGGGACAAGCATACTGATATAGGCGCAGGAATTGCAGCGGGCTGCAGGGCGAACATCCTGGTCACTACCGGAATCTATAAGAATGGCAGCTATGAGAAGGAGGAGCTGGCTCGTAGGTACCCACCTTCCCATGTGACAGCGAATCTGAGAGAGGCTGTCGGTGTGGCTGATAAGCTGTTATCAGAAGAACGGTAAACTTTTAATTGTTTAATTAGGTCAGGCAGCCAGACGGATCGGTAGGGTGAATGGGTGTCTGTACCTGTATGTAAGGAGCGGGAGAAGGATGAAGATATTATTAGTAGAGGATGATAAGACAATAGCGATGGGGCTGGAATACTCCCTGATCGAGGAAGGCTTCACGGTTACCCAGTGTCATAATGTGGCGGAGGGCAAGCGGGCTTTATCGGAACAGAAGGCAGACCTATGCATCTTTGACCTGTCACTGCCGGATGGGAGCGGATATGAGCTGTGTAAGCTGGCAAGAACGATGTGGGACCTGCCTGTGATTATCCTGACTGCCTGTGATGAGGAAGTGAATGTCGTAATGGGACTTGAGCTGGGAGCAGATGATTATATCACGAAACCCTTCCGGATCCGGGAGCTAATGGCAAGAATTCAGACAGTCATGCGAAGATACCGTAAAGAGAATACTTCTAGGAATATTATCGAACTCGGACATATCCGCATCAATACATTGGATGCGAAAGTATATAAGAATGGGCAGGAGGTCAGTCTGACAGCTCTGGAATACCGACTTCTGTTAACCTTCGCCAATCATGAAGGCCAGGTGTTATCCCGTAATCAGCTTCTGGAAGGGATATGGGATGTGGCTGGAGATTTTGTGAATGACAATACCCTTACCGTTTATATCAAGAGAATCCGGGAGAAGCTGGAGGAGGATCCGCAGAACCCGGTAATTATCAAAACAGTCCGTGGCTTGGGCTATAAGGTGGGTGATTGAGATGTTCCGAAACAGAGAGTTCAGAATCATGCTGATCCTGATGGGAACGATAGCCCTGGCAGGGATTGTACTTGCTTTTGCCTTGGATATACAGGCCGGTATCCTTACTATCATACTAACCGGAGCACTCCTTCTGCTGGCGGTTGTCTTTACCGGCAGAAGATATCAGGACATCATAAAATTATCCGGATACCTGAGGCGGATCTACGGCGGAGATTATTCTCTGGACCTTCGTGATAATCAGGAGGGAGAACTCAGTATCCTGAAAAGTGATATCTATAAGGTGACTCTAATCCTGTCTAAACAAGCAGAGCTTTTAAAAAGCGAAAAGCAGCAGTTGGCAGATGCCTTGTCCGATATCTCCCACCAGTTGAAAACCCCGCTGACCTCCATGACAGTGATGGCGGATCTCCTAAGCAGGGATGACCTTTCGTCGGAGAAAAGAGGAGAGTTTACCAAAACTCTGCAGCAGCAGCTGGAGCGGATGGAATGGCTGTTATCTGCCCTGCTTAAGCTGTCTAAGCTGGATGCAGGGACTGTCGAATTTAAGAAGGATAGCATTCCGGCGGCCGCTCTGATCGAAAAAGCAGTCAAACCCCTGATGATACCGATGGAGCTTAAGAATCAGAAGCTGGTCCTTTCCGGTGAGGAGCAGGCCTCCTTCCTAGGTGATCTTAACTGGACCGCAGAAGCTCTGGTCAATATCCTAAAAAACTGTATGGAACATACCGGGGACGGAGGAACCATTACGATTCATTACTCAGATAATCCTATCTTTACAGAGATTCTCATTAAGGACAACGGGAATGGAATCGGTAAGGAGGAGCTTCCGTATATCTTCAAGCGCTTCTTTCGAGGTAAGAACGCAGGGCAGGATAGTGTGGGAATTGGCTTGGCGCTGGCCCACAGTATCGTAACAGGTCAGAATGGTGACATTTCTGTTACTAGCAGACTTGGGGAAGGAACTTATTTTAGTGTCAAGTTTTATAAGCAGGTAACATAGTCAGTTCTATCCGAGATTTTATGAAATATATATTACTGAGGCTATGTGTTAGGTGAATATCTTATGGCAAGAGTAATTCTGGATGCAAGTCACGGAGGCAATGACTTGGGCGTAATAAGTGGAAGTAGGTTTGAAAAGGACGATAACCTAAATTTGGCTCTTGCAGTAGGAGATATCTTAACAAACAATAATATTAATGTAGTATATACTAGATTTGGTGACTACTATATATCACCGATTACTCGAACAGAAATTGCAAACCGGGAAAGCGGAGATCTATTAGTAACCATTCATCGTGGTTCCAGTCCTGCTCCGAACACTAATACCGGTGCCAGAGCTTTTATATATGAACAGGAAGGAATTAATGTTGCAGCAGCCAATAATATCCTGATGGGACTTGAAGAAATAGGTTTAAGTAATGTAGGAATTAGTTTCCGGGATGTCTATATATTAAGGAATTCCAATATGCCTGCACTTGAAATAGTAGTGGGGTATATAGAGAATGATTATGATAATGCTATATTTGACAATCGCTTTGATGAGATAGCAGCAATAATAGCCGATGGTATAATAGAAGCACTCGAGGTTTACGGTATAAGATAACTATAATAATATGCTGCATATATAAATCAATGGTATGTAATATTAAGATGCTACCGCACCCGTATCCGGGATGTATGGGGCATTTTTTGTGTTTAGAAATGAATTATCCTGTGATTGTTGACATTTGAATAAACGTATTCTATTATTACCAAGTAAAATATGAAACTCTAAATATGACTTATAGTAACATCATTAAAATTGTGACGAAACTGTAATAATTCTAGTCACTCTAAAGTCATCCACAGGATCTAAAATGATAACAGATCCGGTTGAAAAAGAAAAGATCATAAGATTAAGCCGGGATGAGATACAGGAGGTACTATAATAGAATGGAAATATTAAGAGTAGAGAAACTGACCAAACAATACGGGAGCGGAGAGACAGCTGTGAAAGCATTGGATGATGTCTCCTTCTCCGTGGAAAAAGGAGAATTTGTTGCAATTATCGGACCGTCCGGCTCCGGTAAGTCCACGCTGCTGCATCTGCTGGGTGGTGTTGACCGCCCGACCGGAGGCAGGGTTTTGATCGACAATACCGACATTTATGATTTAAACGAGACACAACGGGCGATTTTTCGAAGAAGGCAGATCGGACTGGTCTATCAGTTTTATAACCTGATTCCGGTGCTGACCGTGGAAGAGAATATTACGCTTCCGATTCTGCTGGACGGACAGAACATTGACAGAAAGCTTCTGAATAATATCATCGGGACCCTTGGGCTGGAGGATCGTCTGGGATATCTGCCGAACCAGCTTTCCGGTGGACAACAGCAAAGAGTCTCTATCGGAAGGGCTTTGATCAATAATCCGGCTATCATGCTTGCCGATGAGCCAACCGGTAACCTGGACAGTAAGAACAGCGCAGAAATCATTGAACTGCTAAAGATGTTCAATAAGACCTTTCGGCAGACACTGCTGGTAATCACTCATGATGAACGCATCGCACTTCAGGCAGACAGGATTATTTCCATTGAGGATGGACGGATTACGAAAAATGAGGTGATCCGGCCATGAATATAGTCAATAAACTGACACTTCGACAGATGAAGCTGAATAGGAAGAGGACCATCGTGACGATCATCGGAACGATTATTTCAGCTGCGATGATTACTGCAGTTTCGTTGCTTGCCCTCTGCTTTATGGACTTAATGAGACGCGAAACCATCGCTATGGATGGAGAATGGCATGTATTATATATGGATGTGAACCGGGAGCAGTTAAGTGCTATCCGGGAGGACGATGGAACGAAGGTTGCCATGATGAGCAGGGATCTCGGCTATTCCTATCTTCCCTCCAGTGAGAATCAGAATAAACCCTATCTCTTTATCAAGGAATATAATCAGGAGAGCTTAGAGAACTTTCCGATAAAATTAAAGGAAGGCAGACTCCCGGAAAAGCCAGGAGAACTGGTGATATCGGATGCGGTATATTCCAATGCGAAGGTGAATTATGCAGTAGGAGATGTGCTGGACTTAAACGTAGGTCAGCGCTACCCGACGAAAGACATAGAGAATACTGAAGGAATGGAAGCCATGGATCAGGATTTCTCCCTGGTTCGTAACGAGGGAAAGGTCGCAGAGTATCTCACTGAGGATATGACAAGAAAGTATACCGTTGTGGGAATCATAGAGCGGCCCACCTGGGAGTATACCTGGTCTCCCGGATATACGACACTGGCTTACTTTGATGATACCACAGTATCGGAAGAGGAAACCTTTGACGTATATGTTGCAGTAAAACAAATCAAACAAAAGCTATTCGATCAGGCTGACCGTCTCGCTGCAGAGCAGGGGATCAATTCTTACAGATTTAATGATCAGCTGCTGAGAACCTATGGTGCCATTAAGGACGATACTGTGAGGGGTATGCTGTTTACCTTATCTGCGATCATTATGGGGATTATCATGATTGGATCGGTATCCTTAATTTACAATGCCTTTGCAATCTCTGTTTCGGAGCGTGCCAGACATCTTGGTATGATGTCCAGTGTCGGTGCAACAAAGAAACAGAAGAGGAATTCGGTATTTTTTGAAGGTGCTGTCATCGGAGCAATCAGTATTCCGACTGGAATAGCAGCCGGGCATCTCGGACTTGGGATAACCTTTTTATGCATCAATCCGATTATAACCAATGCCTTGGAAGTAAATAACGGACTTAGGGTAGTCTTCTACCCATATTCAATCCTCGTGGCATTCCTGGTTTCAGCCGGAACGATTTTTATCTCCACCTATATCCCGGCCAGAAGAGCTGCTGGTGTTTCAGCCATTGATGCGATCCGCCAGACAGCGGATGTGAAGGTGACCAGAAGGCAGGTGAGGACCTGGAAGCTGACCAGAAAGTTATTCGGTATTGAAGGAGAGCTTGGCCTTAAGAATCTGAAGAGGAATAAGAAGAGGTATAAAGCGACTGTATTCTCACTGATGATCAGCATGATATTATTCCTTGTAGTATCCTCCTTTACCCAAAACCTGAAGAAGTCCTTATATCTTGCCGAGGATGGGATTAATTATGATATCATGGTGGAAGTGAACGGGGAAACCGACTCAGAGAAAGCAGATATTATCAATAAAATCACCTCTCTGGAGGGGATTACAGAGGCTTCTGTAATCAAAAGCATAGATGTTACCACTTGGATCCCTGTGGAGAAAACAGCTGATTATCTGCTGGAGAGCATGCCATCTCTGGTGGAAGCGGATAAATTTCCTTACACGATTACGATGAATGTACTCAGTCAGGAGTCTCTGCAGGAGTATGCGAAAGAAACCGGCATTGAGGAGGCTTTGGCGCTTAATTCGGAGGAAAACCGGGCTGTGGTAATCGACCAGATTAAATATGCGGATGATGAGCGTGGTAAGTATGTAGAAGCGAGAGCGGTGAAATTTGTACCAGGAGATGAACTGGTGCTGTCCTATCAGTCATCGGACACGGATAAGATCATAGCATTGAAACCGTTAAAGGTAGCAGCATTAACCGGGGTTATGCCTATGGGGCTCATGTCCCATGGAAAGTATCCTTACTTCCATATCCTGCTGTCCGAAGCTGCCTTCGAACGGATCTCCGAAGGTTCGGAGCTTCATGACAGAGTGAAAACTCAGATTTTCTTACAAAGTGAGGAGCCTCTGAAGCTGCAGGAGAATATCGAGAACATTCAAAGCCGGGTTGGGATCAGTAAGGTAGATATCTTTAACTTGTTTACCTACCGACAGATGGAGGAGAACCTCATATTACTGCTATCGGTCTTCACCTATGCATTTATAATATTAATAACAATTATTTGTGCAGCAAATATCCTGAATACGGTATCCACCAGTATTGCACTTAGAAAAAGGGAATTTGCTATGCTGAAATCGGTTGGCATTACACCGAAGGGTTTTAGCATCATGCTGAATTATGAGAGCATCTTTTACGGCATTAAGTCCCTGGTCTATGGACTGCCTCTGAGTATTGCGGCAATGTATCTGATCCACAGTACCTTGATGAGAAAATTCGATTTCCAGTTTACGCTACCGGTGAAAAGCATTCTGGTCGTAATCGTGTCTGTATTTCTTCTTGTGGGTACAGCCATGCTGTATGCAGCCAGAAAGGTAAAGAAGGAGAATATCATAGACGCGTTAAAGCAAGAAATTATCTAAGCAATCGGGCTGCTCCCTAAGATTACGGAAGTTTATTTATCCGTAATCTTAGGGGCAGCCCTTACTTATTACTCTTAAAATACCATTCTCTGCAGATCCACCTTTGCGATATCCTTCAATTCCTTCTCGAATTGCTTCACTGTTTTTTCTTCGGTTTCATCGGTAAATTCCAAAAGAATCAAACCGTCCTTGCTGCAGGTATCCTGACTGGCAACATGAAGACCGAGCCGGGTATTGATTTCACAGCCGTATTTGGTTAAGAGCTCCTGTACTTGGCTTGCGGTGCTCACACGGTCATGGAGTACGAAGCCAACAATGCTTTTTGACATAGTAACATAATCCTTTCCGTATAATTTTATTCTTCAGTATTATTCCAAGGAAGAAGAAACCTATTCAAAGGGTAACGCTGTCTGATCCGTTCTGCTGCAAACTGATTACTATATTTCCTGGGATTTATGCTATCCGGTGCAGACATTTTTCGCTCCAGCGATTATAATAAGAATAGGACGTGAAAGTTAATGAAATCCGCTCTATAGATCGGAAGGAACAGGGAGGGTAACAGATGGTAAACAGGATAAGACTTAGAGAGGAATTCTGCAGATTGGTATCTATAGATTCCGTATCGTATCGGGAAAGATCTATGGCAGATGAACTTACCGGACTCTTACAAGAACTGGGTTTTGAGGTGGAGGAGGACAGGTCAGGAGAGCTCTGTGGAGGAAATTGCGGTAATCTGTACGCCAGCCTGAGGGGAGAGCTGGAAGGAGACCCGATTCTGCTCTCTGCCCATATGGATACGGTGGAACCCGGTACCCATAAGAAAGCAGTGGTACAGGAGGATGGAACGATAAATAGTGACGGAAGTACCGTACTGGGTGCGGATGATCTGTCCGGAATAGTTGCGATTCTGGAGGCTGTCCGGACAGTGAAGGAACGGCGGCTTCCCCATAGAAGCATTGAACTCCTGTTTCCGATTGCGGAAGAGGTATATATCCTGGGCAGCAGCCTCTATGATTACAGCCGCATTAAGTCGAAGGAAGCGTATGTCCTTGATCTGGACGGGCCGGTCGGTACGGCAGCCATTCAGGCGCCCACCCTGGTCTCCTTTACAGCTAAGATCATAGGAAAGGCATCCCATGCCGGATTTGCACCGGAACAGGGAATTAACGCAATTGCGATAGCAGCGGAAGCCATTTCCGGTGTGAAACAGGGAAGAATTGACCCCTATACCACAGTGAACATCGGACAGATTGAGGGAGGACTCGCAAGGAATATCGTATCGGAGCAATGCATCCTAAAGGGTGAGGTACGAAGCCTGAAGCACGAAGCTAGCGTCGCTGAGGCTGAGAAGGTGGAAAGGCACATAAGGGAAATCGCTGCGAAATACGGTGCAGCCTGCGAATATGATACCTCCTACGGTTGCTATGCGTATGAAGTGAACCCGGAGCATCCGGTGATAAAGAGATTTGAGAGAGCATGCACTGCTCTGGAGCTGCCTCTCAGATTAGTACCAACCTTCGGAGGCAGTGATAATAATAATTTTGTAAGAAACGGTATTACAGGAATTGTACTCGCCTGTGGAATGAACAAGGTACATTCCTGTCAGGAATATACCTCCGTGGATGAGCTGACCAGGTGCAGTGAGATCGTAACCAGATTAATCACTGATCGGAATTAGATTCAAAGCAGATAGAATAAGTAATAAATTATATCATTACAGGTTGACATAATTTGCTATATTATGTAGAACATTCTGGTAATTATAATATACCAGTGGGAGGTACTTGTAATGAAGAAGAAATTTGTTTTATTTACTGCTATTTTATGTGTTACGTTTTCTGCAGCTGCTTGCGGACAGAGGGACTGTAAAGCAGAAGGCTGTTCGGAAGAGGTTTTTAAGAAGGGCTTGTGCGAGGAGCATTATATAGAAAAAGCATTTGAAGAAGGCTTAGAGGATCTGGGGAACTTATTTGAATAAACCCGCCTTACCTATCCCTTCTGTATGACCGGCCGATTGGCTGAGCATGCAGAAGGGTTTTTTATACGGCTTTAGCCTGTTGAAAATGGCTGCGCAGCGTGCAGACATTTGAGACAATAATCCACCTGCTATGCGGGTGGTGTCCATTTGCTTATAGCAAAAAATCACCTTTCCGTTATAATAG
>JAEZJW010000192.1 GCA_023415595.1 Bacillota bacterium | reverse complement strand
AAAGGAGGAACAGTATGAGCGAGCTACTGAAAATTGATCATATTAGTTATTCCTATCATAGTCTTGATGGAGAAACACCGGCGTTATTCGATGTTTCTTTTCATGTGATGGAAGGTGAATTCGTAGGTATCGTCGGAGCCAGCGGCTGCGGTAAATCCACATTACTTTCTCTGATTGCCGGATTGCTCACCCCAAGCAGCGGTTCAATATATATTAACGGTAAGGACAATAAATCCTCCGGGAAAAATATCGGTTATATGCTCCAGAAGGATCATCTGTTAGACTGGAGAAACACATTAAAAAATGTCACGCTCGGAATGGAGATCCAGCATAAGATGACTGACAGCAGTTATGTCCAAATCAATGAGCTGTTGAATACGTATGGCCTGATTACCTTCAAAAATGCTTATCCCTCAGGTTTATCCGGAGGCATGCGCCAAAGGGCTGCTCTGATAAGGACTCTTCTGCTGGAGCCGGATATCCTGCTGTTGGATGAACCTTTCTCGGCACTGGATTACCAGACCAGACTGGAGGTAGCAGATGATATCTGGGGTATCATCCGCAGGGAGAAGAAAACAGCAATCCTCATTACCCATGATATCTCGGAAGCAATCAGCATGTCAGACAGGGTAATTGTTTTGTCCTCCCGTCCGGGAACAGTCAAAAGCATTTTTGATATCAAGCTTTCCATTGAGAACAGAACTCCCTTCGCTGCCAGAAGTGCCCCTGAATTCAAAGACTATTTTAATCTGATATGGAAGGAGTTAACTCATCATGAGCAGGAAGAATAATCGGGTCTTAGGCGAAGACTTAAATATTTCGGCTGCTCAACATGCATTTGTCAGGAAACATCTGTTATTAAAACGGAAAATCAGAATCACACAGATTGTGATCCTGATCGGTTTTATAGCACTTTGGGAAATATCCACATACCTACGTATCGTGGATCCCTTTATTTTTTCCAGCCCATCAAGAGTAGTCAAAACAATCATTGAAATGTCAGCCAACGGTCAATTATTTTATCATGTAGGAATTACCCTGCTTGAGACACTGGTCAGCTTCTCACTGGTTAATATCCTAGGAATCCTGATTGCAGTCCTCCTCTGGTGGAATGAGAGCATCTCCAAGGTTCTGGAGCCCTACCTGATTGTATTAAACAGTTTACCGAAATCCGCTCTCGCACCGGTATTCATCGTTTGGCTGGGTAACAACATGAAGACTATTATCGTTGCCGCTGTATCTGTTGCTATCTTTGGTTCGATAATCACACTGTACTCCGACTTCCAGTCCGTGGAAGAGGATAAAATCAAGCTGATCCATACCCTGGGTGGCAATAAAAAGGATGTGCTGCTTAAGGTAATCCTTCCTTCCAACATCCCCTCCATCATCAGTCTGATGAAGGTAAACATCGGACTCTCCCTGGTCGGCGTCATCATCGGGGAATTTCTTGCAGCGAAGGCTGGGCTGGGATATCTGATTATCTACGGAAGCCAGGTATTTAAATTAAATTGGGTCATCATGAGTATCGTAATTCTGTGTATAGTGGCAACCGGACTCTATAAGCTTCTTGCCTTCTTTGAGAAGAGGCTGAAGCACTAAACCATCTAAAAATCCCGGATTTGTAGAGAGTACGGCTGACCACCGTCCTTGTAGCGCAAGTCCGGGATATTTATAATAAGTTAATTCATAAGCTATCTCGATTTATCATGTGAATATGCATACGGCTCCACAATCCTGAATTATAAATTTTTTATAAATAAAAAGTGAATAGAGCGTAAAATCCGGTTGCCAAATAATGCATGGTCTAGTAGAATAAAAATGGAAACCATATTAGGAGGGCAAGACCATGAAGGATTTTGTTATAACTGCTGATTCCAATTCCGATCTGCTTGCGGATTACATCAAGGAGAAACAGATCGGTATTATACCCCATTATTATGACCTTGAAGGAGTAACCTATGGGGACGAAGTTAATCTGACTCCCAAAGAATTCTATGACAAGATGCGTGGAGGCCTGATGCCCACAACAATGGCGAGTAACCCCGAGGTGATCCGCAGTACTTTCCAGAGCTATATCGATCAAGGCCTGGATATCCTACATATCAGCTTTACCTCCGCCTTAAGCGGTGGCTGCAGTAATGTCATGGCAGGGGCCAGAGAACTCTGTGAGGAGAATCCCGATACGAAAATTATAGTATTAGATACGCTGAATGCTTCCATGGGGGAAGGAATGTTCATCATGAAGGCAGTTCAGTTAAAAGAGGAAGGCAAATCTCTCGATGAGATAGCGGAATGGCTGGAACAGCATAATATGGAGTTCTGTGTCCGTTTCACAGTGGATGACCTGAATCATCTCTACCGGGGAGGCAGAATATCGAAGACTACTGCAATTATCGGAAGCATGATCAATGTAAAGCCGATCCTGTATCTGAATGAGGAAGGTCAGCTGGTACCGCTCTCTACTGCCAGAGGCAGGAAGAAGTCCTTATCCACTATCTGCAATAATATGCTGGAGTGCATGGGCAAATATACGGAGGAGAAGGATATCATCTGTATCGCACACGGTGACGCTCTGGAGGACGCGAACTACCTCGCTGATCTGATCATGGAGAAGCTGCCCCACAAGACGATTCTTATTAACTATATCAGCCCCAGTATCGGATCCCATTCCGGTCCCGGTGCCATTGGTCTCTGTTTTATGGGTGAGAAGAGATAACCAGTTTGATTGATATTGATATTAAAACCCGGGTCCAGATGGATTTCTGTACCCGGGTTTCTCTTTAACCATTCAACTCGAAGTTGTTATGCACATAAGAATTTGAAGCAATTTCGTAGGTATTTCGGTTATCTGCTGTAACAAAAAATTGTTTAAAAAAACCTTGAAATTTCATAACGTTTATAATAGAATAGTTGAGTAACTTAAATTTGGTTACAGCTTCATATGCTTCCCTAGCTCAGTTGGTAGAGCAACGCATTCGTAATGCGTAGGTCGTGGGTTCGAGTCCCATGGGGAGCTGTAAAGGAAAGCCTTACAATAATAAATTGTAAGGCTTATATTTTTTTATAATATATTGTCTCAACGGAAAAAAACGGGCATATTAACTGGATAGAAATAAGCGTCCCAAGAAGAAACGCTTAATTTATATTATTGTGATTTAAAAGATAATGAATGATTATATTAAGTCTAATTACTACACGAGGATTTATCCAACTCATTGTCCGCTGATAATAACCACTTAACGAATCGCTCATATTGCCCATCTGAATTATACTCGTAGATTTCATCAAACTTATTAAGTAATATTTCGAATAAATCATCCATATTATTTTCATTAATGTTTCTTATTCTGTTGTTAAAAAATTCTTCACTCAAACCATGATTTATTATAGTTAAAACACTTTGTGTTAACACTTCTCTTGCCTTTTCTTCTAAAGTGTAAGCTATATCCTGTGCATTTTCAATAGCAACATGTAGTCCCATTATAGAGACTTCTTCTTCCTGAGGATTACGGAACCAGTTGCAATATTCATAGATTTCTCCAACCTCATCTGTATCTTCAGCTAAATTGTCTAATTCAGATGAAAAATGCATCATCTCGACCCATAGCTGTACTGTTTCTTTGAACCGCTTCTTTGTCAATTTTTCCAATTGTGTTTCATCCCCATTTTCTGAAAATCAGAACATTTCTTGTTATTCATAGATTATACTGCTATATGAATATATTCACAACAAAGTCACAACAAAAATCATTATATCAAATAATATATTTTCCGTTGGAAGTCCTTAATCTTGGTTTTCTGATTGTCTTTTTTACAGCAGATTAAGCAGTTGATAATTTGATCTTTATTTGATATTATAATAAGCAGTTGATGATGAAGGATGTGAGTATATGCTAAAGGATTATGATATACGTTCGATTTTAATTAATAAAATTAATAAGCAGAACCTCTCGCATAACTTTAGAATTATCCAAGAGTTGTCAGTTTGCGATGGCGAGGCTCGAGTTGATCTTGCAGTGGCCAATGGAAGGTTAATCGGATATGAAATAAAAAGTGATGCTGATTCCCTTGACCGATTGGAAAATCAAATCCACTGCTATAATAAGACTTTCGATCGAATAATAATAGTTGTCGGAGAAAAATTCAAAAATGAAATTTCCATGCATGTACCCGACCACTGGGGTATATACGTTATAAATGAAAAACCTAATAGTTTACACTCTTTTTCGATTGTGAGGCCTGCCAAAGCTAATCCTAATATAGATAAAGGATCCCTTCTATCCCTTTTGTGGAGAGACGAAATATACACGATTTTAAAAAGCAAAAACATATCAGGTTTGTCTAAGCTGAACATTAGAAACCTTCGATCAATAGCTGCTTCAAATTTGTCCAAATCTGAAATTCGAAATTATACTCGAGATGTTTTAAAGTTCCGAACAGAATGGAGAACTAATGGTACCCATAAGTAGGAAGTACTATTTTGTCAACTCTTTGCAATTAAAGTCATGTGATGATTGTATGTATACGATACCCAATTTGTAAGGTTCCCAGATCCCAAAGCAATCCTATGAGCAATGTCATTAATAACACCATCTCCCCACGAGTAATTTTCTCCACAATAAAATGATTTCCCTATTATTATTTGACAACAACGTTGAACTTCCGAGTAGTCGAGACCACCATTCTTCAATGACTTGCCTTTAATGTAATAATAGCTGTCTTCACATGTATATCGTATTTTAAAATTTGGGCTAATCCAAGGCGCGAACTCAACTTCAATTAAATCACTAAGTACATAATCGCTATATACATAGTTGAAATGCATCTTTTCAGCAATTGAGACCATTCTTTCGTGAATGAGTCTTTCAATTCTTTGAAATCTGTATATTGTATAATTATCAGCATTTGATATTTCTTTTGGAAATGACGCGCTAGCCACAATTACTTTTCTGTACCCAGCAACATTCTCAATATCCATAGTGGTAGCTTTAATTAGCGATGCTTTTTCATACAGATCATCGAATTTTATATGCTGTAGATCCAATAGCAAGTCAATATTCTTTTGTCCATATGTTTTTGCAAAGTCATTCAGCACTGTTTCTACCAAACCATATTCATTATTTTGAACTCTTATACATAACCCATGTTTAAAATTATCTACATAGCCACTTATTACATTTATCTCAGATAGATTAAATACTGGTATCGCATAATCCTTATCTAGACTATCGTAAAACTTTTGAAAGATGCTGTAATAATCACTTTCCGAATCAATTTCACTATACCAACTTTCGTTTAATTGAAAATAATACTCTCTGTCATACCAGCCATTCTCAATTTTATTCATGAATTGACTCGATATTTTTTCGCCTTGCGCTATTATAAATAGGGGCATTATTGAGTCCTTAATCTCTTCCTCCAAGCATGTAATTGCATCTTGTTCTCCTTTTTTCCATCTCAAAATAGGGGTATATTTCATTGTAGATTCCTCCTAAACTATATATTAACATTATTATATATCTCTATAGTGGAATTTTCTACATAATTTTACTACATTTTACATTCACATAAAATGGCATGTAAAAAGACACATGCCGGAGTAAGTGTCTGTATATTACATTTCACCTATAACTTCAATGGTTCATTCTCTGAAACCACTTCATAACCTTCAAATTCTGGAACGACAGGGAGAAAATACTCAACTGATAAATCCCTCATTTTCCTATAACAATTGTCAACTCGGAAAAACCTACGTCCTTCTTTCCAGATTACTGTACTGGTTATCAAGGTCTGTTGGCTTATGCATTGAATGATTTCTTCACCCCATTAAACTTCAATGCTTCATCCTCAGGTATTATCTCATGTTCTCCGTAATAAGTGTTGAAGTACTTCACCAAAACACCTGATTCTACCCAATTCCTATCATAAAATATCGTTGCTGGCTACAGATCCGCTATTTTGATACCTGGAGTAAATGCCTGTTTTAAGGGTTGATATATTGACTATTGAATCATTCAGAAATATTATTCCTATAATAATATGATATGAAAAAGCATCTCCGAAGAGATGCTTTTAATGTTGTTAAAACGAAATACCGTACAATAATACTTCTTTAAATAAATTACTCCATAAATTTACACTTTTGCCAATAATCTCTGGGTTATCGGCTTTTTCTTCAAGAACAATAGAAGCCAACTTAGGACCAATTTTATCCCAGACTGCAAAAGGATCTTTTCTCCATTTATATAGTCCTGTGTTATCATCTACTAGCACTAAAGCCCTAAAAGCTCCCACCAAGGGATATAATATGCCTTTTGGAACTAAATACTTTATATCTGCCTGAGAAAATAACGTTTTCCCGACAACTAATTCTTTATTGAACTTTGAGTACTTTTTATTGCCGTATCTCTTATTTGCTTCTGCTGCCTTTACAGGAAATTCCTTTTCTATAGTATCCCACAAATCAAATATATCTTTGATAATTGGAATCATTTTTTTTGTTATATTTTCTCTATCTAGTTTCCCTAGATTTAGATATTTTTTCAAGCTAACTTCTTTACCTGTATAGCTTTGAATAGGTTGTATTTCTCCGATTGTACCATCTTTCTGCCTTATTGGATATAATGCTTGATTAAACATGTTAAGTACAGTAATGATCTCACGGACATCAATTGAAGCAATATCTTCATAATAATGCTCATTCATTTTGTAAGCGACCCTATCTCTAAATTTTAATTTCGATAAGGCTTCCTTTATAACTGCAAAACTATTCTTCAATTCTTCAATTGATTTCAAATCAACTTGAACTGAAGTGTTACGGGCTGCAGCAAGTTCAACTGGTGAGCTTATCCCTGTAAATAATTCAAGAAAAACGTATCTATCATCTGACAGGAGCCCTTGATTTTTCAGGTTTAATATCGATCGTAGAGTATGGCCTCCATCGATGTTGCCATGTATAGAAGGATCTACCATTTCTATAACAGCAGACTTACTATCATTACTATAAGTCACATCCTCAATAGACATTACAATGCCTCTATTAAGTTCGTGAAAGTCTCTGTTTTGCTTAAGACTTTCTACAATTCCTTCTGCAACCTTAGTAGACATTTTCTGATCTCTTGGATTAGTCTCCATCCAATCTTCAAATTCTTCGGGAATACTACTACACTGAGCATAGCATACATATTTTGTATGCCCTTCACCTTTGGAAACTGGATCATTCATTTTCTTAAATTCTTTCACATTCAATTCATAACTACACATAAATCCACATCCTTTCGCATAAAAAAAATTCTGTCATATACATACAGAATCAGATTAATAAACAATATTAAAATCGGTTATTAAATCCACATCTGTAGCAAAGATACTGGTGACTTAGTAAGCAAAATCGCTTACAAGCCTGTACATATATTACCATATAATTACACATATGTCAAGCTTCTATTCTAATAGTTTGATAATATCAATTTGGAAATATAGTTATGATTATAAATTAATAAATAACAAGTTGTTGTTTTACTGTCACTATAGATTAGATTCACTTTGTTTTCATTCTGACACATTCGTTTTCTACATAATATATTTATTTAAGATATAAACACAGTTCTTGTTATATACTTTTAACTTTGGCTATATTTATCCACCCATACTGGCAGTATACTATATTCATTATCCAAAGGTATCTCCTGTCAAACTCCCTACTCTACACCTAAGCTTCTTGTACAATATATAACAGAATTCCATTGTCATATTCATAATTTGTAGGTCGTGGGTACGGGTCCAATGGGGAGCTGTTATTAATAACTGAAAAAGATATATTGTTACTAAATGGCACCCTATAAGGATGCCATTTCATGTTATGCATACATAATTTCATCCAATTATTGTGCAAATGTATCAATTGCATATTCATTCAATTAAAAATATATAATTGTGTACGTTATTATGAGTTATCACTCTTTATTTTATGGCATCGCTTTATATTTTCGTATGTTTATGAACAATAAAGCTTGTCTTTTTACATATTTTGGTATATAATAATATTGCTTGCAAGCAAAGTATCTGATAGAAAGGAGTGTTCGTTATGAAGAAACGCAAAAGGTTACTGATCGCTGTTTTGTTGTGTTTAGCACTCGCATGGCCGGCAGTCAATGTTCAGGCAGCAACAACGATCACATCAAACCAAAGCGGTACTCAGGACGGCTACTACTATGAGCTGTGGAAGGATTCTGGAAACACAAGCATGACTCTCAATAGTGGTGGCACGTTCAGCTGCCAGTGGAGTAACATTAACAATGCATTATTCCGCAAAGGCAGGAAGTTCAATGAGACCCAGACACATCAGCAAATCGGGAATATATCCTGTAACTACAGTGCCAGCTACTCGCCTAACGGCAATTCCTATCTGTGTATCTATGGATGGACGGTAGATCCGCTTGTAGAGTATTACATTGTAGACAGCTGGGGCAGCTGGCGTCCGCCGGGAGCTTCCTCTAAGGGTACCATCTCCATTGATGGAGGCACCTACGACATTTATCAGACCACCAGGACCAATCAACCTTCTATTAAAGGTACCGCAACCTTCCAGCAATATTGGAGTGTACGTACCTCTAAGCGTACCAGCGGCACTATCTCTGTAACCCAGCATTTTAATGCCTGGGAGAGCAGAGGCATGAGGATGGGCAAGATGTATGAAACATCTCTTACAGTAGAAGGCTATCAGAGCAGCGGAAGTGCTAATATCACCAGTAATGACATCTCAATCGGCGGCAGCCCAAATCCGACTCCTACTCCTCCTCCGACTCCTACTCCTCCTCCCGGCGGTGGGACAACCACCCGTATGGAATGTGAGAGCATGGTTAAGAGCGGACAGTATACCGGGAATATCAGCTCCCCGTTCTCCGGAGTCGCATTATACGCAAATAATGATTTGGTCAGGTATACACAAAATTTCACCAGCGGTACTCATAGTTTCTCACTCAGGGGCTGTTCGAATAACTCCAATATGGCAAGGGTGGACTTAAAAATCGGCGGCCAGACAAAGGGTACCTTCTACTATGGAGGAAGTTACCCAGCAGTCTATACCATTAATAATGTCAGCCATGGAACCGGTAATCAGGAGATTCAGCTTGTTGTAACTGCTGATACCGGTCAGTGGGATGCATTTATCGATTATCTGGAAATAAAGTGATCACATTAAGATTTACACTTCTCAGAGCCAAGATAAGTCACGCTCCCGGCGGGTTCATCCCGCCGGGACTTAATTGTGAAATGATATAGGCAAATAATGGCTGTGACAGTACCGAAACATTCCTTGATGCACTTACTGAACAGCTCTTCCTTACATAGCCCCCTTCAGAACCTCATAAAGCTCCTGTTCCACTACCCGGATCTGTTTTCTGTTCACTCCAAATTCAAAGATTGCATCTGCAGCGCTGACAAAATCATATAGATTACAGTTTCCCGTTCTCTCGCCAATTCCGAACAGAGTGCAATCGATATATTTCGCACCGGCCTTAGCGCCGATGATTGAATTAGCAACAGCCATTCCAAGATCGTTATGGACATGCATCTCTATCTCCATCCCCGTATTCGAAAGGATCGTATCGACCAGCTCCTTCGTACGGTTTGGCGTCAGAACTCCTACCGTATCCGCAATCCGTATGATTCTGACTCCTGCTCTCTTCAGCTCCTTTATCATACTGAGCATAAAACCGATGTCCGACCTTGAAGCATCCTCCAGACCCACGGTTACATCGATATCACGGCTTTTCGCTACGTCCACGCATTCCAGGAGATTCTTGATTACCCAACCCTTGTTCTTCTTCAGCTTACTGTAAATCTGCACATAGGAAACCGGTGCTCCGATATGGAGGATATCCGGCTTACAGGCAATGGACCGCTTCACATCGCTGATATTCATACGGCTCCAGACGGATATCCTGGCTTTCTTCCTGTTCTCTATAATCCTTTGGATGCTTTCTTCCTCAGCATCACTCAGCACAGGGACTCCTGCCTCGATTTCATAGACCCCGAGCTCCTCCAGAAGCTTCGCAATTTTCACTTTATCTTCGATACGGAGCGCTATCCCCGGACTCTGTTCCCCATCCCGCAACGTAGTATCAACAATGTATTTGGTTTCTTTCACTGGCAGTCACCTCCGATACTATACCAAGAAATTCTTCGTTATTGAGGCTCTTGCGGTGTTCCGTGCAGATCTGCTTGACTGTCTGAAGGATCACATCGATTATTGCTTCCTTGGGCACAGGAAGCTTCAGCTCCTCCAGCTTTAGCATCACTGCCTTTGTCCCGGAATGCTTTCCAATGACAAGCTCTGATTTCTTTCCGACACAGCTCGGATCGTAGGCTTCATAGTTTGCAGGATTTTTCTTTAGCCCGTCGGCATGGATTCCCGCTTCCACCTGGAAGATATTCCTGCCTATAATCGGCTTCTTTCTTCCAATGGGTTTACCGGTGAATTTCTCATATAGACCGGCCAGATATGGTAATACAGTCAGGTCCCGGTTTGGTTTATACCTGGCCGCAAGCCGCAGGGCCATAATGACCTCTTCAGTGGCAGCATTATTCTTACACCCGGTAAAGCTGGCAGTCACTGACTTACCAAATTCCAGCAGCCACAGAACAGCCAGGGCACTGGCACAGCAGCAGGTATTCTCCGGGCAGAAGATGATCGAAGTATCAGGAAGTATTCTATTCAGCTCCGGCAGAATTTTCTCATATGGGCTGCATAACAAATCATCCAGGCCCACAATCCTCAGCTCCCTAACGCCCTGCAGGGTCTTCAGCCTAACGATTTCTCTCGTGTCATTGATCTGTACCTCTGTTATCACCTGCTCCAGGCTATGCTCCTTATGGCAGATATAGCGATGAAAACCCGGGTACTTCTTTATCTCCTCTATGGAGGTAATGTTAAGCAGGAAGCGACCCTGCTCCGGCAACATCTCCATCCTCTCGTATGCCGCAACGGACAGTTCAACTTCATCTACTCCAATCAGAAAGAGAAGGCTGCAGAATTTCAACAGATCTTCTTTCGAAGGTAAGGCCTGATCCAAGGCAGTTAATGTATTATCAATGATCCGGAGCATAACCCCTCCTCCTTTTTCGTTATCAATAATCTATTATGAGAAATTATCGGGCACTTCCCTGCCTAAACTCTGAAGCCGGTACACTACAGAGCTTTTCGCACAGCCCATTATGTTAAATTGGACAGGCTAGATCATGAATTCCTCCACCGGCATACCCTGAAGCAGATGCTGCTCCACAATCTTTGGGACACTGTCCTCCGTCAGACTGCCATACCAGACACCCTCCGGACAAACAACTGCAACCGGTCCCTTATCACAAATGCCGAAGCAGCCAGTATTTGTCACCATGACCTCTCCTGATAAATCAAAGTCCTCGATTGCTTCCATGAATTTCTGCACAATATCTACAGAATCCTTCGAATAGCATAGACCCTTCTGCTGACCGTTCACCCGGCAGCTTGTGCAGATAAATACATGATATTTTAGTTTGATCATACTCAATAATCCTTTCCCTTCAGCCTACACCGGCTTTCTTATCTATGGTGACCCGCCGGTGACCCGAATACTTGTGCTCCATAAAAATATTAACTCCACTGATATGCTGCCGTTAAGAAGCCAAAATCTCGGCTGCGGCCTTCTCGACCGATGCCTCTATCCTGTCATAAGCAGTATATACCCGTATGCCCTTCTGCCTCAGCTTCTCCTTCGGTGCTTCCCCGATCCTGAGGGTGATGACTGCCTTACAATCCTCTATGGTCTCAATGATCCGGTTGATTTTATCATCTCCGGAATCACATTCCTCCGTACCGCTGCAATACCTCGGTATGGATCGCTTCTCCCGGAATACGGCTCTGCCGTTCTTATATTCATAAACATAGAACTCCGTAACCTGGCCGAAATGCTGGTCAACGATGATTCCGCTTTTGGATGCCACGGCGACCTGAATGACTGAGGGTGTCTCCTGCTGCGATACCGATGCAGTATTTCTGCCTGAAGTAATATCTTTCATGTACGATGACTTCCCTGAAAGTATTTCTGATGCCTTTTTCTCTGTAATGTCTCTTTGTGCAGTGTTCCATACCAGGGAAGACTCCTCACCCAACACTCCAGCTGCATCCGCTCTGCATTGCCTGCAATGATACATTTGCTTTAAGATTCCACCGCATTGTTTTCGAAGCTCTGAGATCTCCTGCGTACTGCTAAGTGGAAGCTGCTCAAATACGCTGCCCTCAACCGGAATCATCGGCATGATATTTGTCATGGCCACTCCCAGCTCCTTCGCCTTCTGCACCACTTCTGTGATATGTGCGTCATTAATTCCCTTCAGCACCACGATGTTCACCTTGCAGACGATCCCCCTATCAGTTAACCGCTTGATTCCTGCCATCTGATTCGCCAACAGTATCGCAGCAGCCGCTTCGCCCGAGTATCTCTCCCCCATGTAATTAATATAACGGTAAATTCTTGCACCAATCCTCGGATCCACAGCATTCATGGTAACAGTAACATGGGTTACCCCCACCTCGATCAGCTGATCGGCGTAGCGGGGAAGCATCAATCCGTTGGTGGACAGACAGAAGGTAACCTCGGGATCCTGAGCACGGATTAAAGATAGCGTCTTCAGGGTTTCAGGAAAATTAGCCAGCGCATCTCCCGGGCCGGCAATTCCCACCACAGTAAGGTTAGGCAGTTTTTTCTTAGCTTCCAGGTATCTTATCAGGGCTTCCTCCGGCTGCAAGACACCGGTAGTAACTCCCGGCCTGCTTTCATTGGGACAGTCATATTTTCTGACACAGTAATTGCAGCTGATATTGCATTTCGGTGCAATCGGAAGATGAATCCTAGCATATTGGTGAGCCCCACAGTTAAAACAGGGATGGGAGGCAGTCCTACTATCCGGTGTTGATATTTCCTCCCCCGAGTCCTTCTTTAATTCAAATACGGAGATCTCCTTTGCCGGGTCCGGTTCACTCCTGTGGAGTTTAAATACAGCTTTCATTGGTTTCTTTCCGGGTCCCTTATAATACCGGTGATATAACTCCTCTCTGAAACCGCTTTCCTTCCTGCCCAGTACCGCGTTGGTGATATCGTCCAGGAAGGTCAGGGCTCCTTCATAGCCCAGCATCCTAAGCCGCTGCCCGCCCACTCGGTCATGAATGGGAAAGCTCCTTCGGATCAGGTCAATCCCAAGCCGATCTGCCATCCTTCTTCCGTCGGAATTCCCGATCAGGATATTGACTTCTAATTCCCTGGCGAGTTCTTCTATTGTCTGGAAATCCGTATCCTCCAGTATCTCAATCCGGCCGGTAAGGAATTTCTCAGCAACCCCTGCAATCTCCTGCCGAACCATCTCTTCAAACCTCGTACCCTTCGTACCTATTGCAGTAATGAGCGGAACAATTCCGTTCTCGGCACAAAGCCTTACCGTACTGTAAACAAAATCCGGTTCCCCATAGACGGCTGCTCTCGCTTCACTATTATATTTATGGGAATCGATCATGGCATCCAGATAGCGGGATCGCTCCTTCGTAAGAGCCTCAGGAATCGGATTGTATGACAGCTCAGCCAGCCTTTTGATCAGCACGTCAGTATCACGCAGTCCTATGGGCAGGTTCAGCTTCTCATACGGGACTCCGTAATTCTCCAGAAGATAGCGTCCAACCGAATTTGTATCTCCGGTGAAGGCGGATAACTCCAGCGTAAACCTGGCTCCTGCCATTTCTCTGATTTCCTCGATGCCGGTTCCTCCCTGCGGAAGCTTAGAGTATTCCGGCTGGTATCCACCATCCAGATTCTCTGAAAGATCCGGCAGCAGGATATACTCCAGGGAGAAGCTCTCTAATAAGCTCTTCAGGTACCTGGTATCCGCCGGGGAGATCGGTCCTGTTATAATATTAATTTTATTGTTTTTCGCAGGCTCCATCGAAACAGCCTTTACAATCCCGATCAAAGCCTCCAGATAACCTTCATACTGGCTGCCGCCATAGCCTGCCGAATGAACCGGTATCACTGTAATATGGCGATATTCCGGATACTCCTCATAAAATTTATGGATGATGCGATGAAGATCTTCTCCTATGGTTTCTGCCAGACAGGTGGTAGCGACCCCGATCACCTCCGGCTGATATACCTTAATCAGGTTCACCAGACCCAGGATGAGATTTTTCTCTCCCCCATACACCGTCCCCTCCTCCGTAAGGGAGGAGGAGGCAATATCCACCGGTTCATTATAATGGGTGGCCATATGCCTGCGGATATAGGTACTGCAGCCCTGGGAGCCGTGAAGTATTGTTAAGCATTTTCTGATCCCATACAAAGCAGTAACGGCACCCATAGGCATACACATCTTGCAGGGATTCACGTTCAGATTTACCAGGTTTCCTTTCATATACACACACCTCCTCATGTCTGCTATGCAGATATTACTGCCGTAGGCAGCTCATTAACAAACGTGAATTTTCATTTCGCTATTTGAAAAGTAATCTTCTTTTCAACCTACCCTTCTATGACTGAATAATATAGTTCCACACAGGGTGATTCATGCTTTGGTTGATCTCCTTTGCAAAATTAACTACTCCGTCGAAGCCGCATAAGGGATGCTTCCGTTCATGGTTATGATCACAGAAAGCAACCCCAAGCTTATAGGCCAGTGGTCTTTCCTTCACTCCGCCCACCAGGATATCCGCCCCTTTCTCCTTCATAAATCTCTCAAGCTCGGCCGGATTGGTATCATCCAGGATTATGGTATCCTCACTGACCAGCTCCTCTATGACGTCATAATCCTCCTTCTTACCGGTCTGAGTCCCTACTACTACAGTTTCCATTCCAAGGTCTCTGAACTGTCGGATCAGTGAGATAGCTTTGAAGCCACCCCCAACATAGATTGCAGCTTTTCTGCCTGCAAGCTTATTGCGGTAAATCGTAAGGATTTCCCTGAGCTTATCGGTTTCCTTGTTACAGAACTCCGATGCAAACCTCCTTGCTTTCTCGTCCCGTAGAGCCTCCGCAATACGGATCAGCGAGCTTACCGTATCCTCAATCCCATAGAAGCTGACCTTAATGTACGGAATCCCCAGCTCCTCCTCCATCCGGTTCGCAAGATAGGTACTGGAGCCGGCACATTGAACGATATTTAGTTCTGCTGCCGGTGCCTGAATCAGGGTATCGTAATCGGCATCCCCTGTAATCGTTGCAATCACGGGGATTCCCATTCGATTAATATAATCCTTTACGATCCACAGCTCACCTGCCAGGTTGAAATCCCCCAGGATATTAAACCCCCTCCGTTTTGCCGGCTTATGGGGAGCCAAAAGCTCCATAATCGCATCACAGGCCAGTTTATAGCCCACCGATTTATTGCCGGAGAATCCCGGTGATTTTACCGGAATGACTCTCATGCTGTAACGGGAGGACATCCTTCTGCAGACCGCCTCCACATCATCTCCGATGACTCCAACGATGCAGGTTGCATATATGAAGATCAGCTTTGGCCGGTATTTCTCCGCCACCTCGATAATCGCTGCCTCCAGCTTCTTCTCCCCGCCGAAGATGACATCCTGCTCCCTGAGATCTGTGGAGAAGCTGTTGCGGTACAATTCCTCCCCGCTGCTTAAGCTTCCCCTTATGTCCCAGGTATAGCTAGCACATCCGATGGGTCCGTGAACGATATGGAATGCATCCGTAATCGGATTTAAGACAACCCTGGCACCACAGTATACGCAAGCTCTCTGACTCACTGCACCGGATACACTGTTCGCATCGCACTTTAACCCATTTCCTCGGCAGCCACCTTCCTGCTTCCTCCTGATAGAATCCTTACGATCCTCTAAAACGTATGCATTCTCCATATTTACCTCCATGCTGCCGAAAGACAGCTTAAACATGTGCGAAAAGCACGCCATGTGCTGTTATGCATAGCGAGTTCTCACTTCGCTATTTGAAAAAAGCTCTTCTTTTCAACCTAACCTCCCATGCCGCCTCTTTCTGCGGCTCACTAGCTTCCGAATAACCTACTTCCCTGCGCTATGCTGCTGCAGCAGCGGATTCTGTTTGGAGCATGATCCGGATGCAGCTGCCACAGGTCTGTATAGGAGGCGGATAAACGCTACATGACCATCTCAAAATCTTCCTCTGTGCTGTCCCGGTCCATGCGATCCATCAAGGCTCCTGTAATCAGCTCCGCCAGTCTCATTCCTCCCCGATAGCCGACCAGGGGCAGATAGGAGTGAATATAACGGTCGATAATCGGAAATCCCGCCCTGACGAAGGGAATATCCTCAGCTCTGGCAATATACTTTCCGTGAGTACCTCCAATCAGAAGGTCCACTTTCTCCTCCTTGATCCATTGGTGAAGCTGGTATAGGTCACCGTTTGCCTTAGCCCTGCAGCCCTGTACCCCAAATTTGAGGAACAGCTCCTCAGCTGCATCTTCAAAGGAATCTCCCGGTGTTCCCGTCACAAGGTATTTCGGTATCATTCCCATCTCCAGTGCATACTCAGCGATACTTAAGACTGTATCCGGGTCCCCGAAGATGGCAACCTTCTTATTATAGGTATAGGGATGAATATCAATCAGAATATCCACCAGCTGTCCCCGTTCCTCTTCCAGTGCATAGGGAACCTCTATCTTCGTGATGCTCTGTAATGCCATGATGTATTCATCCGTTCGGCCGATGCCAATCGGTAACGGAAGCAGCCGGTAAGGCACACCGCATTTCTTCGATAAAGCCTCCGCCGGTGCTTCAGAGGTTACCTTACCGAAGGCAATGGTACTAACTGAATCTCCTAACGTAATAATTTCCTCCACTGTTGTACCGCCCTTCGGATACAGCTCGAATTTACCGGTCATCGGAGAATCCATGACGCCGCTGGTATCCGGTAGCATCGTATAGGGCACGCCCATCAGCTCAGCAATCCGTTTCATTTCCCTCATATCCCCGGGGTTTACAAAGCCCGGAAGAATGGCTGTCTTACCGTTCTTCTTACCCGACTTGACGGACAGATACTGGATGAAGCTCGCCACCATATTGCTGAAGCCGGTGATGTGGGAGCCCTTATAGCTCGGTGTATTCGTATGCACCATATACTTATCTTCGGGAATATCGATGCCCTGGATCAGGGCATTCAGGTCATCCCCGATGGTTTCTGACAAACAGGTGGTATGCACGGCAATGATCTTTGGATTATAAATATCAAAAATGTTTTTGGCGGCAGTCTTAAGATTTGTTCCTCCACCAAATACAGAAGCGCCCTCTGTAAAGGAACTGGAGGACGCCATTGCCGGATCTTTAAAATGTCTTGTCAGAAACATCCTATGAAATGCACAGCAGC
>JAEZJW010000159.1 GCA_023415595.1 Bacillota bacterium | reverse complement strand
GCTGCAGAAGGATCTTCTGCTGCCCTTTAAGACCATCGTGGATAACGTATCCCTTCCCCTGGTGATCCGCGGAATGAAGAAAACAGCCGCCAGGGCAGAGGCCTCGAAGCACTTTAGGGAATTCGGCCTGGAGGGAACCGAGCGGAAATATCCGCATCAGCTGTCCGGTGGTATGAGACAGAGGGCAGCCCTGCTCCGTACCTATCTCTTCTCTGATCAGGTCGCCTTACTGGATGAACCCTTCAGCGCCTTAGATACCATCACGAAGGGAACCATGCACGATTGGTATCTGGAGGTTATGGAACGGATCAAGCTCTCCACCCTGTTTATCACCCATGACATCGATGAAGCGATCCACCTATCCGACCGCATCTACATCATGACCGGTAAGCCGGGCCGCATCACATCAGAAATCCACATCCGCGAATCCCGCCCAAGGAACAAGGACTTCATCGTCAGCGAAGCCTTCCTGGCCTACAAAAAACAGATCCTGGATGTGCTGAATTCATAAAATTATATAAAAGCATAACTAAAACCACCGGTTTCTTCCGGTGGTTTTTATTGTATGATTCATATAATGTCTGCGAAGCAAATATTTTGAATTTATCCGTAATGGAGCTATAGCTGCTTTGAATACATATCAGCAAGATACAGTACCCGCCTTCTAATTTCCGCTCTGATATGTTCGGGTGCCAGACACTCACATTTATCACCAAGGCTAAGAAGTATGCTATAGCCATATTCATCGTCTATAAAAGGAAACTTAACAACATAAAAATCATTTCCCTCTTGAGTAAAATGATCATAGCTGCAATATTCAAGCACCCTGTCCATAATTGATTTATGGACACGTAATAGAATATCCTGCTGCCTTTGCGCCATAGAAACCGTGAATTCAGATAGGGGTTCATTAAATTCTCTGGGTACAAAGGTAGCTTCTAACATATTAAGATTTGAAATGCGCGACAGCTTGAATAGACGAAAGTCCTGCCTTTCCATACAGTAGCCAAGAACATACCAATGATTATCCTTTAACAAAAGCTGGTGCGGCTCGATGATCCGAGTGCTGATATTGTTATTGCGGTCGGAATAATTGAACGATAATACTTTTAGGTTTTGCAATGACATTTTTATTGTTTCCATATAGGTATGGATATTTTCATTCCCCATCCACGGTGTTAAATCAATACTAATCTGGTTCATTTTCAGTTCAATCTCTTTCTTCTTGTCAGCAGGAATAAAGCTTCTGACCTTTGCAAGAGTATTGACAATTTCATCCCCGGTCATCATCGTGGAGACGCTTCCGATCCCCATGAGTATTGTTGCAAGATCAGAGTTTGAAAAGACTGTTTTATCAACCTTGTATTCCCTCATGATCTCAAAGCCACCACCCGTCCCCGGAGTAGAACGAATTGGTATGCCTGCCATATTAATTGTATCTATATCCCGGTAGATGGTACGTAGCGATACCTCGAACATTTCAGAAAGCTCTCGTGCACCAATTCTTTCTTTATCCAGTAAAACCATAATAATGCTTATAAGTCTGTCGATTTTCATATGGTCACAGCCTTTCCTCTTTTAACTTATTTTAAATTGTTGCCATACTGATGTCAATAATCCTCTGATATAATCAGTTACATATTGTTGCCATAGGTTTGGCCGCGATAAGAAAATAAGAATTCATTAAAGGAGGACATTATAATGAGTACGATCAAAAAGTATCAAGAGGTTTTAGGAAGTACCAATGAAATAGCTCTGGCCACCTCAGTAGAAAATATCCCTAACGTAAGGATTGTAAACTACTGTTATAACTCAGAGCAGCCAGATATTTTGTATTTTGCATCTGATCGAAGCAATCAAAAGGTGAAGGAATTTGCCCGGAACAATACTATTGCTTTTACATCCATTCCATCAGAGGGCATCCCACACATACGCTCGATCAAAGCAACTGTACAAAAAAGCAATTATACCATTAACGACATGGCGCAGCTATTCATATCTTCTATCCCCGGATATGACGAAACAATTGCAGCAATCGGGGATACCCTTGATGTATTTGAAATAAAAGTCATCCAAGCTATCATAATAGAGGGCTTTGAAGAACCAAATATTATCACCTTTTAATCTATACTATCCCAAACCCTTCCACGGGTTTGACTTAAAATAAGTATAAATCAGGCTATCGCTCACAGTCTATAGGAAGGTCTGTTTCACAATTACCATTAAGATACAAAAACTTATAAACTACCCCAAAACCCCACCCTTGATTTGTCCCCATAATAAGTATAAATCAGGCTGTCGCTCGTAGATAATAAAAAGGAAGAGCCGTGTTGCATTTCCCATAATGCACTATTTAGAAGACATGGCGCCATATTTGTGTGACTGAAAGCGGACATTTATGTCCGATGGCAGTACACAAATATGGTGTTGTGTCTTCTAATTAGTGTGTAGCGCATAAGCGCGGGGAAGTGCAATATGGCTCTTCCTATTCATAACTGTCAAGCGACAGCCTTAATCATTCATATTACTATACAACCCAAGGAGGGGTTTACATCATTCCCATTCCAGGTCCGCCTGCGGGCATTGCGGGTTCCTTCTCCTTGATATTTGCAACTACGGACTCTGTGGTAAGGAGTGTGGAAGCCACGCTGGTTGCGTTTTGCAGAGCGCTTCTTGCTACCTTGGTAGGATCCAGGATACCTGCCTGAACCATATCCACATACTGCTCGGTCAGAGCATCAAAGCCAACACCGGGATTGCTTTCCTTCACCTTGCTGATTACAACGGAGCCTTCCAGGCCTGCATTGGATACGATGCAGAATAACGGGGACTCGAGAGCCTTCAGAATGATGTTGGCACCGGTCTTCTCGTCACCCTCCAGGCTGGTTGCCAATTTAGCAACTTCCTTGGATGCATGGATGAATACAGAGCCGCCGCCTGCTACGATACCCTCTTCTACAGCAGCCTTGGTAGCTGCGAGAGCATCCTCCATACGGAGCTTGTTTTCCTTCATCTCGGTCTCGGTTGCTGCTCCTACTCTGATTACTGCTACGCCACCTGCCAGCTTAGCCAGTCTCTCCTGCAGCTTCTCTTTATCGAATTCAGAAGTGGTCTCTTCGATCTGAGCCTTGATCTGATTAATTCTAGCCTTAATTTCTTCCTTACTGCCTTCTCCGTCAACGATGATGGTGTTTTCCTTCTGAACCTTAACGGATTTCGCACGGCCGAGCTGTGCCATCGTGGTCTCCTTAAGGTCAAGACCAAGTTCATCTGTAATTACGGTACCGCCGGTTAAGATAGCGATATCCTGCAGCATAGCCTTTCTTCTGTCGCCATAGCCGGGAGCCTTAACAGCAACTACAGTAAAGGTTCCTCTTAATTTATTTAAGACTAAGGTGGTGAGAGCTTCACCTTCTACATCCTCAGCAATGATTAACAGTCTCGCACCGGACTGTACGATCTGCTCCAGAACCGGAAGGATCTCCTGGATATTAGCAATCTTCTTATCGGTAATCAGGATGTACGGATTGTCAAGTACTGCTTCCATCTTATCCATATCTGTGCACATATAAGCGGAGATATAGCCACGGTCAAACTGCATACCTTCTACGAGCTCAAGCTCTGTCTTCATGGTCTTGGATTCCTCGATCGTGATAACACCATCGTTAGACACCTTCTCCATTGCATCGGCAACTAATTGGCCAACGGTATCGTCACCTGCGGAGATTGCTGCAACTCTTGCAATCTGCTCCTTGCCCTTTAAAGTGGAGCTCATCTTTACAATTGCATCCACTGCAGTATCGGTAGCCTTCTTCATACCCTTTCTTAAGATGATCGGGTTCGCGCCTGCTGCCAGGTTCTTCATACCTTCTGTGATCATTGCCTGTGCAAGAACTGTTGCTGTGGTGGTGCCATCACCTGCCACATCATTTGTCTTGGTAGCAACTTCCTTCACCAGCTGAGCACCCATATTCTCAAACGCATCTTCCAGTTCAATCTCCTTGGCAATCGTAACACCATCATTAGTAATTAAAGGTGTTCCAAAGGATTTATCAAGAACAACATTTCTACCCTTAGGGCCTAAGGTAACGCGTACCGTATTCGCTAATTTATTAACGCCTAACTCTAAAGCTGCACGTGCATCTGCACCGTATTTAATCTGCTTTGCCATTTCTATCTCTCCTCCTTAATTATTCTTCTACCACTGCAACGATGTCGTTCTGCTTAACAATGATGAATTCCTCATCCTCAAGCTTCACTTCCGTGCCTGCATACTTAGAATAGATCACTTTGTCTCCGACTTTAACCTGCATAACAACTTCTTTCCCATCAATCATACCGCCGGGGCCAACAGCAACTACCTGTGCCTGCTGGGGTTTTTCCTTTGCCTGACCGGGAAGTACGATGCCGGATTTTGTGGTCTCTTCGGCTACCAGCTGCT
The DNA here is from genome assembly GCA_023415595.1 of Bacillota bacterium. Lineage (GTDB taxonomy): Bacteria > Bacillota > Clostridia > Lachnospirales > Lachnospiraceae > Mobilitalea. The sequence continues at coordinate 37,771 of JAEZJW010000159.1, read as the reverse complement.
TTAATACTACCTTATCTCCTAATGGTACAAGTTTCATTTGATATTCCTCCTTCAATAAACTCTTCGTTTCTATAGTTTAGAGAATTATTAGCACTCTTATTAATTGAGTGCTAACCGATGTTTATATATTAGTAAATTTGCCTTTAATATGCAACTTCACTTCTCTTTCATTTCTGGCGCTATTCTTATGTTATCTCGTTTTATCTCACTTATGCTTTATTTATCTCATTTTTTCTTTAAAAGAGGGCTGTTTTGAAACAGCCCTCCTTACTCATTTTCCTAAACATACTATATTAGTATATTCCAATCGTGGAACAATATACCATCCTCTATATAATACTGTTTGTTTTGAGCATAGCGCGGGGCATCGCATCCTTGGCATTCTTCCAGGGCTCCTCCGCATAACGATAATCAAATTTATTGATAAACCATTCCAAATCGTCTCTGACCCGTTTCATATTCTCAATATAGAGGGTATCCAATTGTTTTAGGAAGCCATTCAGTTCCTCCCCACTTAAGAACTTGGATGCAGAGGTGTGGAGAACGCTGTAATGATTCTTACAAAAGCCCTTACAGGCAGCAAATTTACTGCGGAAATCCTTCTCCGTATGATACAGATGGAATATTGTAGCTATATAGCGATCAAAGGTACCTTCAATCTTATCGCAGATATAACAGGTACACTTATGCTGTTCCAGATGAGCTGCGTGGCCTGACTGCTCCCCTTTTTTCTTGAAAAGGGAAGTGACGGGAATTTTTATGTTTATATTTGAATGCTTCTCTGCCTCCTTGATCAGCAGGTCCATATGACTCTGTAGAATCAACGCTAATCCCAGACGATTCTGATTCTTATATAACAGCTCCAGATGCTTTTCACAGAAGCCAAGCCGGGAGGTCTCTCCACGGACATCATCCTCCATGTAGCTGGGTCCCATCGTAAAGTCAATGGCCTTTTCCTCTAAGGATTTATACATGACACATAAGGGGCACTCACAATCGGCATCAAACGCTTCATTTACAGGAATGGTGTGCAGTTTCTCTTTCAATTAATTTCCCTCTTTGATTAATTCTTTGATTTCTCTGGCTTTTGCTTTTATTCTCTCGTTTGAATCTCTGGCGATTAATACTTTGGAGATCCATCGGCTTGCTTCGTCATACTTCTTAATCTTTCTGGCCAGATCAGCCACCAGCAGTGTCATTGTATTTTCATCCATACCGCACATCGGGAAGGTTTCTTTACTGAAGGCTTCGTTGAAGCCGTCGTAAGCATTGGAGATGAACTCAAGCTCTTCCTTCTCCAGACTGGCCATTACAGCAGAATAATCCGGCGTTTCCTTCGGAAGATTCTCAGCCTTACCTCGGATCAGCCATGCGGTCTTCAGACAGGTATAAGCCCGTTCCGAGGTCTTCGCTTTCTTCACGATCGCATTGACAAGCGCCAGCTTATGGCGTGTAATAGCATCATCATAAGTTAAGATATCTCCGGTTTCCTTGACTCCATGGAAGGATGCAGAGATATTCTTTTTAATCAGTACTGCCTGTGCATTTGTCACATATTTGAAGAAACGGCTCAAAGCTGCATAGCCGCAATTAGGGCAGAGGATTGCATCATATTTTAAAGGGTCTGCTAACTGGTACCTGGGACGAAGATCGGTATCCAGTGTTAAGAGCTTAATCTTACCTGATTTCACCATCTTGGCTTTAAATTCCTTGTCGCATACAGGGCAGACATGTGTTTTGTCAAATATAATGTCCTCTTCAGCAAAAGCTGCTTTTACTTCCGTTGAAGGATTCTTGTTCTCTTCTTTTTCTTTCTCGTCATAAACATTGATCTCGGACAGATTGCCAAGCCCGAATTGTTCTAATCCGGAAAATAAATTCGCCATTGTATATCCCCCATTCCTGATTTTTTCTAATACGTATGTTAATTATTCTGACGGTTACTCCGGTTTGTAGGAGCTTTTCAGGGACACGATGCGGTTATATACCGGGTTCTCCGCGGAGGAATCCTTACTGTCCAAACAGAAGAAGCCCTGTCTTAAGAACTGATATCTTGCCGGCGGTAAGGCCCCTGCCGTACTGGGTTCCAGATAGCATTCCTTCAATACGGTAATGGAGTTTGGATTTAAGTTCAGGCTGCCATCTTCATTATATACGCCCTTCTCTTCATCCACGATATTCTCATACAGACGGATCTCTGCTTTGATTGCTGTCTCAGCAGCAACCCAGTGGATGGTTCCCTTTACCTTTCTGGCGTTAAAGCCGGAACCGCTCTTTGTCTCCGGATCATAGGTGCAATGTATCTCAGTCACTTTGCCGGTATCATCTGTCTGATAGCTTACGCAGGTTACAAAATAAGCATTCATCAGTCTTACCTCGTTACCGGGGAACAGACGGAAATATTTCTTGGGAGGCTCGATCATGAAGTCCTCTCTCTCAATATATAATACCTTGCCAAAAGGAACCTGTCTGACACCCATAGCCTCATTCTCCTGGTTGTTGGGTGCTTCCAGATATTCTAACTGTCCTTCGGGATAATTATCTATAATCAGCTTGATGGGATCCAATACTGCCATGACTCTGGGTGCCTTTAGCTTCAGGTCCTCGCGGATGCAGTACTCCAGCATTGCATAATCTACAGAGCTCTGGCTCTTGGATACACCGACCAGTTCCATAAACATCTGAATTGACTCCGGTGTAAAGCCCCTTCTTCTTAACGCATTGATGGATACCAGCCTGGGATCGTCCCAGCCGTCCACGATACCATCCTCTACAAGCTTCTTGATATAACGCTTACCTGTAATTACATTGGTAAGATACATCTTAGCAAACTCGATCTGCTTTGGAGGGTATTCATATTCCAGCTCCTGCACTACCCAGTCATAGAGCGGGCGATGGTCCTCAAACTCAAGTGTACAGATGGAGTGGGTAACTCCTTCAATTGCATCCTCGATCGGATGGGCAAAATCATACATCGGATAGATGCACCATGTATCTCCTGTATTGTGGTGGGCAATCTTTGCTACACGGTATATTACCGGATCCCTCATATTCATGTTGGGGGATGCCATATCAATCTTGGCACGAAGTACCTTGGAGCCATCCGCATATTTGCCTTCCTTCATCTCCTCGAATAATCGGAGATTCTCTTCGATGCTTCGGTCCCTGTAGGGGCTGTTCTTACCAGGCTCAGTCAGTGTCCCTCTGTATTCTCTGATTTCATCCGCTGTCAGCTCACAAACGAATGCCTTTCCCTTCTTGATCAGCTTAACAGCCGCTTCATACATCTGCTCGAAATAATCCGATGCGAAGAACAGGCGGTCCTCAAAATCACCACCTACCCATTTAACATCCTCTATAATGGAATCCACGAATTCCGTCTTCTCCTTCGTGGGATTGGTATCGTCAAAGCGGAGGTTGAACTTACCACCGTATTTCTTCGCCAGCCCATAGTTTAAAAGTATGGATTTGGCATGCCCGATATGGAGGTATCCGTTCGGTTCAGGCGGGAATCTCGTAACGATATTCTTAACATGACCTTCCTCCAGATCCTTATCAATAATCAGTTCGATAAAGTTCTTGGATACAGGTGTTATATCTTCCTGTAAATTCTCTTTATTTTCGATAGTATCTTTATTCTCCATGTTTTCCTCCTGGTTTATTACGATGTGATGATACTCAAATCACTCTAATCAGTAATTATTTCCCATATTAATTCTACATATGTTATATAATACCACAATCCTTTTTAAGATTAAAGTACTATTTCTCATCCGGGACAGAGTTTAACCGGAGAATTACGAAGCGCCGATTTCTCAAGTTATGAAAAACCCGTCCGAAACCTATTCATATTGTTAGGATTTCTGACGGGTTTATGTATGATCTGTTATGTATGCTTTACTATGTATTATTTTGTTCTGTAGAAGATATGTCCACCGATGATTTTATAATCGGGATACAGCTTCTTAATCCGGCTTGAACTTCTGTTCACTGCATTAAAGCACAGGTAGCTGCCGATATTATTCTCACCCTCAAGTGCTGCCTTCGCTGCTTTGATTGCACTATTCATGGCCTTCTTCTCCGCTTCGGGGTTAGAGCCGGAGAATTTTCCGGTATCATAACCGTTCAACGCCTTATCCAGCATGCTTAATCCGGTCTTTTTGCTTTTGATTGTAACAGCGAACTGTACGGACCATTTCCTATCATATATTACATCTTTAATCGAATCACAGTGGGAATAAAGCGGGCTCTTCAATCTATTCAGGACCACATTAGCTACTGCAAGCTTCCCCTTGTAGGATTGGTTGCCGGCTTCCGCATAGATCAGACTGGATAGCAGTCTTAAATCCTTCTCGGAATAGGAGGGCTTCGCTGTCTCATCCTTCTTAGGTGTCTCACCTTCAGTAGTGGACTCAGCCTCCCCGGACTCGCTGATTACCGGTTCCTCCGGTTCCTTCTCTACGTAGAAAACCTGTCCCTGCTCATCAACGAAGATCTCATAGCCATCCATCGCTAGCAGTTCCTCTTCCGTAGGTATATCATTCATTGCTGCGTCATCTGCATCGGCTGCAGCTTCGCTTGTGGTTGCATCTGCCTGTGTGGAGCTCTGTTCGCTAATGCTATTTCCTGTTTCATATGTAAGATTTCCCTGCTGCGGCTGATCTGCCTCTGATGCAAATGCTATTCCGCCGGCATTTGCTGCAATCAGCATCGTTGCAAGTAATATAACGATAAACCGCTTTAAACTCTTCATGTTGTCTCCTGAATATTCATCATATTTTGGATAACTCATAACATTTTGTTAACATTTACTTAATAAGTATAACATAAATTCTTAAAAAATCAACCTCTTTTTTTCTCCCCTTCCAGTTCCTTCAAGTATAATGGTGAGCTTTAAAAAAGCATCTTTGTATTTCCCTGATAGAAAGTATGCAATAAAATAACATACTTTATATGAGGAAAGCAAAGATGCCTCCTGTGTTATATATGATTAATATATTAAATCTTACTTCGGTCCGGTTACTCTATGCCCTGTTCCTTACGGTAATTCGCCAGCAGCAGATCAACCATTCGGCCATAGCTTTTTACGCCGTCTGTCTGGTTATTTACTTTCAGGTAGGTATCATTGATCTTATTGGATACAGTACTGATTACAGTATCTTCATATTTTGTCCAATATTCTGAATTCGCCCGGATATCCTTCAGGACTCCTTCAGAGTACTGGCTTCTGATCTTGAAATACATATCAGGATCCTGCCCATAGAGTGCATTTCCCGAAATAATGAGTGCAAGCATCGTACTACTGTACTTAAGCTCGGCGCTGTCCGATTCCATCCCTGCCAGATAGGCAATATAGTTGGCCTCGTCCTCCCTCATGAATCCCCTTAAATGCGCCAGCTCGTGCAGCATCGTAGCCGGTATGGTATAGTCGGGGATGTCCGTATTCACATTTGCCTCCATGGTAAACGGGAAGAAGATACCGGTGATCTCGGTATAGGACATCAGCTTAGAGGATAAAACCGGCTTCGGCGCACTGTACATCCCCTTTAATACGCTATAGCTTTTCGCCAATTCTTCCATGGCCTGGTCAGCCAGCTTGGCTACTCTGTATTTGTTTTCGGTAAAGGTGAATACACCATCCTCATCCCTGCCATATGTCTCTTCCCTAAGCTCATTTGCCTGATGTGCAAGACTCTCCGTAAGGGCATATAATTCATCTATGGTAGATTCCCTGACCTCAAGTCCTGAATACCTGCTGAAGGAATATCTGTAATAGTTTATCCCCGATAATATAACAAACAGAAATATTCCGACACTTAATACGCAGAGAATATTAAGCAGACCCTTCAAAACCACCTGTATCCGATTCTCCCTTGACCGTATGATACGAATCAGATAACGACCAAATAAAATGATCAAAGTGACCGGCAGAGTGTAAATTAAGAGCTCAGCTAACGATAAGGGAATGATTCCGATGATGGTCGATATGAATTGTGAGAACCATTTGTAAATATGCAGGGCAAATACCTGCTCAGCAAAAAAACTGCTGCTCTTTGCCAACAGGATAAGCAGGAAAGATACTGGGACCAACCCCAAAAGATAAATGCGTTTCAGCTTTAAGATGCTCCTCATCCGATACCCCTATCTAAGACGATGTCAATACTATACTCCTATTTCATAGTAGCATGGAATCCCCCGGCCTGCAACATTATGTAGTATTCTGTCGTCAGTAAACGATTCCCATTTAGCAATATTGCTGAGGTTATATCCATGTCCTGCCAGGAAAGTTGTCCCTGCTTATGATATATGTACGCTCGTCCGTATTTATAACCAGAGAGCAGGCTTCCGATAGAAAAAGGGCATTCCCCTATGCCTGTAAGGATAACTTGTTTTTATCCTCCAAGTTATGAGAAATGCCCAGTTATTTACAATTACAGCTGTAGTCCAATTACCAACTCTTTCATCGTAGTTCCGTCTCAGCTATCCTACAGCGTTGGAATTATACTAGTTAGAATTTTGGTACTACTGCTCCCTCAAAGGTATCATTGATGAACTGCTTTACTTCATCACTCTTTAAAGCATTCACCAGTGCCTTGATCTCTTCTCTCTCCTCATCACCCTTCTTCACGGCGATGATATTACCATAGGTATCTGCTGCCAGGGAGTCTTTATCCTCTACGGCAATCGCATCCTTGGATACGTTAAGCTCAGCCTGGATTGCAAAGTTACCGTTAATAACTGCCATATCAACATCCTGCAGGGAACGGGCAAGCTGTGCTGCTTCGATCTCAACGATATCAATATTCTTAGGATTTTCTGCGATATCATTCTTCGTCGCGTCCATTCCTACGCCTTCCTTAAGCTTGATTAATCCTTGAGCTTCCAGAAGCAGCAGCGCTCTTGCTTCGTTAGTACCATCATTCGGAACTGCAATCTGTGCTCCGTCCTTCAGCTCGTCAAAGGACTTGGTCTTACCGGGATAAACTCCGAAGGGCTCATAATGAATGATTGCTACAGATACAAGCTCCATTCCGCGTTCTGCATTGAACTGGTCCAGGTAAGGCTGATGCTGAAAGTAGTTCGCATCCAGATCACCTGCATCCAGAGCCACATTCGGCTGTACATAATCGGTGTATTCGATGATCTGCAGTTCATAACCCTGTGCCGCAAGAATGCTCTTCGCTTTCTCAAGGATTTCTGCATGAGGGGTTACGCTGGCACCAACAACGATTTTCTTGGTTTCCTTCTTGTCACCTTGGGAACCTGCCTGGTTCTGATCCTCTTTTTCTTTCGTTCCGCAGCCGGCCAGTGCCGCTACTGCCAAGGTAAGTACTAATACGAGAGATAAAATTTTTTTCATCATGTATTTCCTCCTTATAATATATAATTATTTAATTACGAAGCATCTGACATGGATATCCTTGTGTATGCAACAGATACCTGTCTTTTATAATCTTTTATCGGAGCGCTTCATCCACCAAACTCCAAGCTCCTGGAAGGCCTGAACAATCAGTACCAGAATCAGAATTGTCACCACCATGATATCCGTCTTATAACGGTAATAACCATAGTTGATCGCTATGGTGCCAAGACCGCCGCCTCCGACGAATCCCGACATAGCGGAATAGCTTAAGATAGTGATGACTGCAATGGCTCCTCCCATGATCAGGGATGGCATCGCTTCCGGAATCAGCACCTTGAAGATAATCTGCATCGGGGAAGACCCCATGGACTGCGCCGCCTCGATTACCCCATGGTCCACTTCCTTCAGGGAAGCCTCCACAAGTCTGGCGATATAGGGGGCTGAGCCGATAATCAACGGAATGACAACTGCATTCGGTCCGATTGTGGTGTGAATGATCGCACGGGTTACCGGCATCAAGGCAATCAGAAGAATGACAAAAGGTACGGAGCGGATAAGATTTACGATCACTCCGAGGACCTTATTAAAGAGAACGGCCGGAGCAATTCCATCCTTATCCGTGACCACCAGCAGAATTCCCATCGGAAGACCGATTGCATAGGCGATCAGGGAGGACAGCAGTGTCATATACAGGGATTCCTGTATCCCCTTAAGTATCATATTAATAATCTGTTCATTCCACATGGGTTAAGTCACCTCCTCGTAAGGAATCTGATTCGACTGAAGATATGCATAGACTCTTTTGCGGCTGATTTCCTCATCCGGCAGCTGGATCAGCATCTGTCCGAAGGCTTTCCCGTCAATGTCCTTGGTATCCGCAAACAGAATATTGACCGGAGTCCTGCATTCCAGCACCATATTGGCAATGACCGGTTCAAAGGAGGTCCTGCCGTCAAATATGATCCTGCACTTATGCTCGCCGACAAAGGAATCGATATGAGTTTCTCCTGAGAACACCAGCTGTTTTGCTATCCGTGATTTTGGCCTGATAAAGATATCCTCTACCTCACCGACTTCTGCTATATGACTTTGATCAATGATTGCCACACGGTTACAGATCTCTTCAATTACGCTCATTTCATGGGTAATAACAATAACTGTAATACCAAGCTTCTGATTAATTTCCTTCAGTAAGCTTAAGATGGAACGGGTGGTTGTGGGGTCCAGTGCACTGGTTGCTTCATCACAGAGCAGAACCTTCGGATTCGTTGCTAATGCCCTTGCTATCGCGATCCTCTGCTTCTGTCCTCCTGACAGCTGAGCCGGGTAAGCCTTAGCCTTCTCCGTCAGACCGACTACCTCCAGCAGCCTGGTTGCTCTTTTCTTCGCTTCTGCCCTGGGAATACCGGCAATCTCCAACGGAAAGCAGATATTCTGTAAGGCTGTTCTCTGCATCAGCAGATTGAACTGTTGGAAGATCATCCCCATGGACTGCCTTTTCTTCAGCAGCTCCTTATCCTTGATCAGACTCAAATCAGTTCCGTCAAAAATTACGGTTCCCGCCGTGGGCTTCTCCAGATAATTGATGCACCTTACCAGAGTGCTTTTTCCCGCTCCGCTTAATCCGATGATACCGAAGATTTCACCTTCATAAATTGTCAGGTTGATATCCTCTAACGCTTTCACGGTACTATTCTTACTTCGGAATGTCTTCCCGAGTCCGACCAGTTCAATGATCGGTTTCTTCTCCTCCAAACAACCCACCTCCACATACTTAACTTTAACAACTCTACTCTGATTAATATGTACGAAAAATGAAATAAAAAAACAGGATGCAATGATAGCATCCTGTCAGGCTATTTTCATATTATATCAGAAGAAACCTATGCTTCTTTCGCATCATGAAAACACCACATTCACTATCACAGCGTAAATATGTCGGACGGCATACACATGCCACACATATTCATACACATGACGGTCATCAGTGTTCTCATTAGTTTCTCCTTTCCATTCCTATTAATCAGATATAGATTGTTGGGAGTAGTATACGCTGGAAAATAGTATTTGTCAATTATATTTTTAAATATTTGCTATTTAATTTAACTATTGCTTACTCATTCATTTACTACTATTATATCAATGCCAAAAATAAATCATAAAGATAACCCGATATCATACCCCCGGCCAGAATAAACAGAACATACAGAAGAATTGCTTTCTTCTTCAGGAAAGTGGATAACCCGGCAATCACCCACGCACTGGTGGCAGAGCCCGTGATGATGAATGCAAGCATTGCACCTTCACTTGCTCCGCTTGCCATCATGGACTGAATGATGGGCATACCCGATGCTGTTGTAAGATAAAGCGGAAGCCCGATCAGTGATGCTAACGGAACCGCATAGAAGGCATTGGCACCAAACAGTGCCGATATCATGGAATCCGGTATAAAGGAATTTATGAGATACCCTATAGCGATAAAAATTGAGAAGGATAAGAGCATGCTCTTGATACCCAGTTCATATAATCCCAGCATAAATTCCTTAATCCTATACTTCACCAGGAGCGAACGTAAGGTAAATTGCCCCCGTACTGTAACGTTTGCACAGCACGAATCTAACGCTGCTTCCGAGAGCTCTCCTATGGCAGCGGTTCTCATCCCGGTGTTATCATCCTGAAGCACTGTACAGCAGCCGGACTTGATCGTTTCTGTTCCTCCGCAACCGCATTTCCCATGGCTGCTATTGTTAGCACCTCTTTCCAAACCTGCTTTCTCAAGGAATCGGCTTTGATTCTCCAGAATATGTGTCCTTCTCTCAACCAGGTTCGTCAGAAAACCTGAGGATAACCCTATTCCCAGGGAAGCAACTGTCAAAGCTATGGCAAAACCTGTACTGATGATCCCGGATATGAATACAAAACCATCCGGGCTCATTAACGGTGAAGAGGTCAGGAATGCCATAATTGGCCCCCAGGGCAGGGTGGTGGTCAACATACCTAGTACAACTGCGGAGGTACCGCAGGCACAGAAGGGTGTAAACGCTCCGAATATTACACTGGCGATAATAGATATCTTCCTCTTCCTCATTAATAATCCGCTTAACTTATCGCCATTAACATAAGTTTTGAGTGCAGTGGCAATCAGAGTCGCCAGCGCCAGTATCCTCCAGTTGTGAATTACTGAAGTATATACCGCTTGTAGAGTTTCTCCGATTAATTTACCGGCGTTCGTAAAAAATGCATCCATAATAAATCCTCCTCTTACTGATAATTGATAAGCCGCTTTCAGCGAAGCTTATATTCTATATATCGTGTATCGCAAATATACGATATATTATAATAAAAAAATTTGCTCTATTCCTTCACAATCACATCCATGATCATTCTCCTCCCAGACTTCTATTTGCTGTTATTATATCGTAATATTACGATATAATCAAGAGAAATTTTACATATTTGTAAAATATTTTATATTATACCCTTCAGTAAAGATTGTTCTGATCTTGGGATTCTCTTAACAGCCTCCCGATAAGAATGCTCTATCATATCGGAAATGATCCCGTTCTCCTTCCTTAAAATATGGCGATAAAGCAATCAAGGTGAATGAATCATTCTCTATGTCTACGAATGTGTAAATAAAATTAGATATTATTGCTGCAGTGTACCATTGTAACGGATCGCCCTGCTGGCTATCGGATCAAAAACTGTATATACTGCCTTAAGTATCTCTTCCTTCCGCGTATTTCGCTCCTCGTCCGGCAGATCCAGAACGATATCCTCTATTACATGGGGACCGAATTTAAACTTACCCATGACTGCACCATGAAATTCGCCGTCAATCAGAAGATAATACAGAGTATCCCATTCAGACTTGAATTTCTCCTTCAGTTCTTCTGCATAAGCCCGTACCAAAAAATCATTCCTCTGAAGCATCAGTATGGAGGGGATTACCTCTGCTATATTCTCCTTTTCAAGCTTATCATCCCCCTGCTGAAGCAGAGCTTCATCCTCCCTCAGAAGATAGCCCTGCTTACCCGCTACGGAAGCTGTTACTATTAAACCTTCTGCCTCCAGCTCTTCCATGGTTTCTTTGACTAATTTACCCGGCAGCCTGTAATAAGATTTCACGAGCCCTTCATCAAAGAATACAAGCAGTCTGGCTATCCTGGGTATCAGAAGCTTCAGCGCCTCCTTCTTCGTATACCTCTTAAGATCAACCTCGGGGAATTCCCCTTCAAATAAAAACCAGCCCCGGTCCCATTCCTTATCCACCTGATCCTCATAGACCAGGAAAGCTTCCTGAAGCCTGTGAAGCGCAGGGGAGATCTCCTTGACCAGATAACCGGTGAGCTCCTTCAGGGCTCCGATATTCATCGGACCTTCCTGCCTGAACAGCTCCAGGAGCTCCCGCTGTACAGCCGTGAATACCGTGATCTCCTTACGGTACAGACATGCGAACAGCTCCAGATCCTCTGTCATGACATAGCCGATCGTCCCCCCGGCAAAGCGTCCCTTCAAAATCTCTCTGCGGGATCTGCGAACGGAGTTGTAGGTGTAATCATCCAGCTCCGTATGCAACGGGAGTGTTGGCGGGCTGCCCGGCTCGCACCAATAGATCGTAGGTACCGGTGACATTTCCCGGAACAGGGTATCATAACCGGAGCTCTCCACCGGCCGGGACAGGTATTGACGCTTCATGCGAAGTTTGATGAGATCGGTAAGGTTTAACATAATTCCTCCATTTATACAAAATAACCGCAGTTGATATTAACGGGCATGATTAAAACTTTACTGTATTAATTAATATTATTACAGCCGGATTCTCTGAAAATCCAAAAGAAATAATCACAGCTATTATATTACATAACAAAGACATCAGTATGTCATGTTCCGTCTTTAATATCAGAATAATTCTTAATTATTCCTTCCGCGATTTCCTTCAGTTCCTGACACAGTTCCCTGGGCTCTATTACCTTCGCCTTATCTCCAAAGCTAAGGAGCCAACCAATCACGAAATCCCGGTTCGTGAAACCGGACGAAAAAAGAAGTCCGCCTTCTTTCGTTACGCTATAGCAGCCCGGTCCGTATTCCTCGATCAGCCGGTATCGTACTTCCTGATCAAACAGGACTGTGATCTGGATGTCATCCGTAAAATATTGATCCAGGTCCTGCCTGTCCTCGGGGATATCACCGGGTTCAAAATATTCATCCCTTCCTTCCAATTCCCAAATCCTATTCAGTTTGAATAGACGGTAATCCTTACGGTCCTTACAGTAGCCATACAAATACCAGGCCGACCAACGAAAGGTAAGATAATAAGGCTCCACCTGCCTTATCTCATCCCCCTTACTGCTGCAATAGCGGAATCGGACAATCCGGTTATTCCTGATTGCTTCCCGAAGAAGGGCTATTTTATCCGTAAGATGGCTTTTATAATGGGAAGAAAGATCAATGATGATGCTGTCCCGGAGGGAGACCACACTATCCTGACAGACGAAGAATTTATTCATTAACTGCTCCGATTGTTTTTCCTTCGTGATACTGTCCAGGCCCTTTAGTCCCGCGATTAAGGTCTGCAGCTCATCCCTGGTCAGCACACTTTTATCGATCCTGTAGCCCTCCGCTATCGTAATACCCCCATTGCCGCCCTGGGTTGTAACGATCGGGATACCTGCCATACATAGGTCCTCGATGTCACGGTTAATCGTCCTTCGGGATACCTCAAAGCGCTCCGCAAGATACGGAGCCGTCACCTTCTCCCTCTGAAGTAATATCATTACAATACCAAGCAACCGGTCAATTTTCATAATAACCTCCATCTGCCCTCAGGCAGCTCAAAACATAAGAATAAGCAGGATATTTACGAATACTCTCTTCTATCCTCAAACAGCTTTAGCTGATCAACACGCAACGACTTCACAGCCCGGTCTGTAATAAGTTCTCCTCCCCTTAGGGTGCCAAATAATAATTCGGATGACGGGTCATGGCTTTCATGATTCTTTTTTGTAGAGGCTTCACCGTAATTCGCATAGCAATAAATACAACCATTCGGACAGGTATTGTAGCTTCCGATATCGATACTTTGAATACAGCCACAGCCCGTCCTCTGGTTAGCGTCCTGCTTCCCTCTGATGGAATATCCGCAGATACCCTCGATGGTCCTCTGATCAATACAGCTCGCATGAGAAATACCGAAGCTACTTAAATCAAGCTCTTCACAGCAGGTTCTGACGGAGAACCCGTATCTACTGCCTGCTTCCGAGAAGGCTGCTGCTAAACGGGCCATTTCCTCTTCTGTAATCTCTCTTAATAACGGGCGATGAACCGATTTTAATTTATGGTACAGATCCAGGAAGCTTATGGTACAGACCTCCGTGTAATCACCGAGCCTACCACAAAACTCCTTGATCTTATCCAGATGGAAGTCAACGGTATAGCTGTCATTAATAATTATCGGGTCGTAACGCCATAGTACTCTTTCTCTGCCTATGGTTTCCGACAGCTTAGTAAAGGTCTTAATAATATCCTTCTTATCTCTCAGGTTAGGTTCCAGATCCTTAGTATAGGGAGTGAGTGTGAACTGAAAGTAGTATTTGTACCCCATATGATCCAACAATGGAAGCTGCGTAAACATAGGCTCGGGATCCTTCGTCCAGAAGACGATACAGTCGATATCCTCCGGAGTTAGCATAATCCGGCTGATCTGAGCATGGTTCATCGGATTCCTTGTAAGCACAAAGCCCGCTTTCAGGCGATTCATAAACCATTCAGAGTAATAGGCAGGAATATCGGTCCTGCGGGAAGCGGATATTATCATAACTGCACCTCAGCACTAAGTATTCTACAAGCTAATTCTTATCAACTGTCTCTAAGCAAGCACTATCCTATCGGGTTCACACCTTAGCTGCTATAGATCTAGCAATATTCATATTTTACCAAAATAAATAAAATAAAACAACCTGTGCTGCAGAGAATCAGGATGACAGGCACAAGCCATGGTTCACTTGTCATAAACAAAAGACCACTGTTTCCAGTGGTCTTCGTTCTAATTCTTCAATTAGTTAATCGAGGTGACAGGATTTGAACCTGCGGCCTCTACGTCCCTAACGTAGCGCTCTAGCCAAGCTGAGCCACACCTCGAAATTCTCAATGTCCCATCTTTTTAAGGGACATTATTTCCACCCTATCTTATGATTAAGAAGAAGCGGATAAGCTGTTGAGGGGAGTCGGACCCCCGACCTCTTCATTACCAATGAAGTGCTCTACCACTGAGCTACAACAGCAATCATAAGTTATAGTAAGATAATTAAATTTCCCGCAGAATCTGATTTAATTTCGTCTTTATCCTTGTTAATGCGTTGTCGATTGTTTTCGGTTCTTTCCCAAGAACTTCTGCAATCTGCACGTATTTTAAATCCTGCATGTACAAGCTTAGGACCTGTCGTTCGAGGTCGCTCAGACGCCTTACAAGTTCATATTCTATCATACTGGTATTCTCTTTGTCAATAACCAATTCCTCAGGATTTGAAACGTTTTTCTGGTACATTATGTCAACCAGAGCCTCTTTTTCCTCATTATCCCCACTTTCTCCATATACCGGGGAATATATGGAGATATATGTATTTAACGGGATATTCTTTTTCCGGTTGGATGCCTTGATAGCACTGTAGATCTGCCTGGAGATACACAGATCTGCAAAATTAAAGAAGGAATTCTGTTTCTCCACGTCAAAATCCCGGATTGCTTTATACAATCCGATCATTCCTTCCTGGATCAGATCATCCTTATCTCCACCGATTAAATATAAAGCTTTTGCTTTGTTGCGGACCAGATATTTATATTTTTCCAGAAGATAATCCATTGCAGACTGATCGCCCTCCTGAATCCGAATTATCATCTCTTCATCGGATATGGACTCATATTTGATTAGTTTACTCATCATGAACCCTCCTGTTCAATCAGCAGCTGCTTCGTTCTGTCCTATCTCATGTCCTGCTTTACGATTAAAACAAAAATTTATGCTACTTACCTTATCTATGATTAACTAGCCCAACCTCTGTCTGACGATTTCATATGCTAAAACTCCCATGGCAACGGAAGCATTTAAGGAATCAACCTTTCCGTACATCGGTATCTTAGCCACATAATCACATTTCTCCTTCACCAGTCTGCCGACTCCTTCCCCCTCACTGCCGATAACCAAGCCGATCGGCCCCTTCAGGTTCATACGGTACATCAGCTCGCCGTCCATATCCGCACAGACGAACCATAAACCCTGCTCCTTCAGTTCATCTATGGTAACAGATAAATTTGTCACTTTCGCGACAGGCAGATAGTTAATTGCTCCGGCTGAAGTCTTCGCCACTGTAGCAGTAAGTCCTACTGCCCGGCGCTTCGGAATAATAATTCCATGGGCTCCGGCCTGATGGGCAGTTCTGATCATGGCGCCGAGATTATGAGGATCTTCGATATTATCAAGCAGAATGAGAAATGGCGGTTCCCCCTTCTCCTTGGCGGCCTGCAGGATATCCTCCACCTCGGCATACTCATAGGCTGCAGCATATGCGATAACTCCCTGGTGCTTACCCGTCTGAGATATCTGATCGAGACGCTCCTTCTGGACATAGGTTATGATTGCATCCGTCTTCTTTGCCTCCCGGACGATGGAGACCACCGGGCCATCCTTGCATCCATCCAGAATAAATAACTTATCTATTGTCTTTCCGGAGCGGAAAGCCTCCATAACCGCATTTCTGCCTTCTATCGTAAATTCCTCGTATCTCATCAAGCACCAAGCCTTTCTTGTATTCGTAACCTATGATATCGGTATAATCCATCAAATGCATTATACCCGGTACATTTCTTCATAATATTTCTGATAATCCCCTCTGGTCACATGCTCCATCCAGGTCATATTCTTAAGATACCATTCTATGGTCAGCTTTATCCCCTTGTGGAACGGAGTTTCCGGTTCCCACCCCAGCTCCTTCTTAATCTTATCCGGAGCAATAGCATAGCGGAAATCATGTCCCTTCCTGTCCTCCACATAAGTAATCAGCTCATGGGAGACCTTCTTCCTTCTCTCATCGGACTCAGGCAGCAGCTCCAGGAGTGTATCGAGAATCATGGTAACAATCTCTATATTCCTCTTCTCATTATGACCGCCCACATTATATACTTCCCCTATTCGTCCCTTCTCCTCCACCAGATCGATTGCCTTGCAGTGGTCCTCCACGTAAAGCCAGTCTCTTACGTTCTTACCGGCACCATACACCGGCAGGCTCTTTCCTGCAAGGGCATTGTTGATCATCAGCGGAATCAGCTTCTCCGGGAACTGGAACGGCCCGTAATTGTTGCTGCATCTTGTAATATTCGCAGGAAAATGATAGGTATCAACATATGACTTAACGATTAAGTCAGCGGATGCTTTACTTGCTGAATAAGGACTGTGAGGATCCAGAGGTGTGGTTTCATAGAAATATCCCTCCTCATCCTCCAGAGAACCATATACCTCGTCCGTTGAGACTTGTACATATTTCTTATCCGGCTGATAACCCTCTTCCGTCTCCCAGGCAAGCTTGGCAGCATTGATCAGATTCAAGGTACCCAGAATATTCGTACTGGCAAATACCTCCGGGTAACGGATGCTGCGGTCTACATGGCTTTCTGCTGCGAAATGAATCACTCTGTCTATCTCATGAGTTTCAAAAATCTTTAATACGGCATCCTTGTCCCGAAGGTCCACCTTAAGGAATTCATAGTTCTTTAAGCCCTCTGTTTCCTTCAGGTTCTCCAGATTGCCTGCATAGGTAAGGCAATCCACATTGATGACTTTGATGCTTTCCCCATACTTTCTGAAGAGATGTAATATAAAGTTAGAACCTATAAAACCGGCTCCTCCGGTTACCAGATAAGTCTTCATTTCATTCCCCTTCCTTCCATCCTATGTTTAACACTTCTATGTTTCATACTTCATAGCGGCCGATCTTGTACCCACCGCAAAGAATAACACTTGTCATTTCAAATCCTTCATATATTCTGCCAAAGCTTCATTCCAATGCTTCATGACATATCCATGCCGCTCTCTCAAAGCCTTTTTCTCCAGAACTGAATACATCGGCCGCTTTGCAGGTGTCGGATACTCCGTGGTTGGAATGGCTGTCACCTGAACATCTTTACCAGCGAGCTTAAAGATCATTACAGCGAACTCATACCAGCTGGTGCTGCCTTCACAGGTGGTATGATAGATACCAAAGCTGTCCGTATCCATCAAAAACAGGAGTACCTTCGCCAACTCCTTCGAACTGGTTGGTGAGCAGAACTGATCATTGACGACCCGGATCGGCTTCCCGGTTTCAGCTAACCTAAGCATCGTCCCCACAAAGTTCTTCCCTTCCCCATACACCCCGGCTGTCCTTAGGATAAAGGATCTCGAGCAGTGCTCCTGAACGAATAATTCACCCTCCAGCTTTGTCCTGCCATAAACGCTGGCTGGACACGTCTCATCGCTCTCAATATAGGGCTTATCCTTTTCCCCGTCAAACACATAATCTGTGGATAGATGCACCAGCTTGGCGCCGCAGCGTTCTGCTGCCATGGCCAGATACTTCGGACCCAGCGCATTGATCCGGAATGCCTTCTCCTGTTCAGTCTCACACAGATCCACTGCCGTCATCGCCGCACAATTGATGATGATATCCGGCTGAAAGGCTTCCACAGCCTTCAGGACTGCTGCCTCATCCGTAATATCCAGTGCCTGAACTTTAGTCTCCTCTGAACAAACCGCATCCGTGCGGCAGATCTCATATTTATTCTGACCGGACATCAGGTGATTCAGGGCTAGGCCCAGCTGTCCCGATGCTCCGGTAATAAAAACTCGTTCCATAAGAACCTCCCCAACTCAGAATGTAATTCTATTATCTTCAAAGGAAGGATACTTCTTATCCTTCTCTGAGAGGATCGGCTGAATTCCCTTCTCCATCGGCCATTTCACCCCAATGGAAGGGTCATTCCACATGATACCGCCCTCTTCCTCCGGATGGTAGAAATCAGTACACAGATAGGAAAACACCGCTTCCTCGGATAACACCAGGTATCCATGGGCGAAGCCCGGCGGAACATATAACATCTTCTTATTCTCATCGGAAAGTACAATTCCGTACCACTCTCCATAAGTCGGTGAGCCGCCCCGAAGATCCACTGCCACATCAAAAATCTCACCCTTTAATGCCCTGACCAGCTTTCCCTGTGGATGCTTCGTCTGGAAATGCAGTCCCCGCAGAACATTCTTCCTAGACATCGACTGATTATGCTGCACAAAGTTTTCCTTAATTCCTCCCTCCAGAAAGTCCTCCTGATGGTAGGTCTCCACGAAATACCCCCGCTCATCTCCAAACACCCTGGGTTCCACTACATATAAGCCCTTGCTCTTCTGCTCTTCAAACTTAAAATTTCCCATCCTGTTTCTCCTTACAGACCATCCGCAATATCAAAAAGATATCTGCCGTACTCAGTCATTTTCATGGATTCTGCCAGAGAAAGCAGCTGATCCCTGTCGATAAAGCCTTGTTTATATGCGATCTCTTCCAGACAGGAGATATAGAGTCCCTGCCTCTTCTGGATGGAGGCAACATAATTGGAAGCCTCCAGCAGAGCCTCATGATTACCGGTATCCAGCCAGGCCATTCCGCGGCCCAACAGCTCTACCTTCAGCGCTCCCCTCCTGAGATATTCGTTATTCACCTCGGTAATTTCCAGCTCACCGCGGGCAGAGGGTTTGATACTCTTCGCGATGCTGATTACCTCATTGTCATAGAAATATAAGCCCGGAACCGCATAACTAGATTTCGGCTTCTTCGGCTTCTCCTCAATCTCAGTTACATTGCCGTCTTCATCAAAGGAGACCACGCCATAGGCTGTTGGATCCTTGACATAATAACCGAATATCGTTGCACCGGAAGTCCTGTCTGCGACATTCTTAAGGATTCCGGTAAGCCCGGTACCATAGAAGACATTATCACCCAGTACCAGAGCGACCCGGTCCGTCCCGATGAACTCTTCCCCTAGGATAAAGGCTTCCGCAAGTCCCTTCGGTGCCTGCTGTATCTGGTAAGAGATCTTTAGGCCAAGGTGGCTGCCATCTCTGAATAATTCTTCAAATAATTTGATATCTCTGGGTGTGGATATAATCAGTATTTCCCTGATTCCTGACAGCATCAGTACAGACATCGGATAATAAATCATCGGCTTATCATAAACCGGTAATATCTGCTTCGAGATTGCCTTCGTGATCGGATATAGTCTTGTCCCAAGTCCTCCGGCTAATATAATACCCTTCATATTCGTACTCTTCCCTTCTTATCTGTTTCGTTCTGTTTCATTCATTATCATTTTTCATATGTCTGGCAAGATGCTTGTTTATAGCATGTCCTATGTATGGCTATTCCCCTATGGGAATTTACTTCCAACTCATGAATCATTTATAGTATAATCAATTCAGCTGCAAAATACAATGATAAACAGGAAAAAGGATTATGGCTCCTATCTCAGCAAGCACCATAATCCTATCTCTTCTCTCAAGATGTGTCTGACTGTCAGCTTATCATACCGCCCAGCATTCCGCTCAGGCTGCTTATGATAAATACTGTGAACAGGTTTCCTAAAGGCAGCGGGCTAACCCGGTTCATCATTAAGGATACCAGCATTAAGATTACAAAATAGGCTATGCCAATCAGTAAACCCCACAGAAATTTCTTCTGCTCTGTCTTCTTTCCGATAAAAAAGCCGCCGGTAAACGCCGAAATGATATAAACGAAATTAATGCCCCCACTGATTACCGTGCCGGACAGATCCAGCTTCAGCATAAGGAATGATAATATCAATAGGATAAATGCGGTAATGATATAGGAAAACAATAACCCTTCCAGCATATATATAACCTTAGTATTTTGACGGAATGTCTTATCCATATGACACCTCCCGGTCTATTATACTAATATATATATTTTTCCTTCGTCGAAAATATGCATAAGCTTGGCAAATTTATTATCCTGTTAAAACTTCCTTTGATTTAGTTTATGCCATTTTCTTCAATCAGGCCCTCCACGGAATAATTGCAGCCCGCATTCCATAGGAGCCATTCTTCGTAGCCTGCGGCGTACAGACCACCTATCTGGAGCCTTAATTCATCCCCGCCGTATTCCATGTAGTGCTTCAGCCAGGTAGCAGTAAAATCCTGCAGCCAGGGTCTGACAATCGCCCTGTGTTCACCTTCCGGTATCTGCTCCAGCTTCTCCTTGGAGGCAGTCAATACCTTACGTATGATATTAAAGGGCTCCAAATCCGGATATTCCACGCCGTAATTTCCCTCACCGAAATGGGAAGGATAGATCATAGGGCAGATATAGTCCAGATATTTTGACATTTCCACATAGTTCTGACCCACCAGGCCCGCATCAGTTTTACTGCTGATGATGGTCCCATATACGTCAGCTGACACAAAAACACCAAGTGGTTTAAGCTTTTCATAGGCATATTTCGTGAATTCCAGGATAACCTCTTCCTTGGTCTTTGACTTTGCTTCCTCACCAAAATCCACCTTGTCCATGCCTTTCCCTGTGGAGAAACGGATATAGTCAAACTGAATCTCATTAAAGCCTGTGGCTGCAGCCTTGGAAGCCACCTCCACCAAGTAATCCCAGACCTCTTTATTATATGGATTTACCCAACATTCCCCGTTATTATCTCTGTACAGAGAACCGTCCGTTTTCTTAATCGCAAGATCATGCCTCTGCTCTGCCAGATATGGGTCCTTGAAGGCGACAATTCTGGCAATGACATAGATCCCCTTACCCTGCAGTTCCTTCACCAGCTCCTCCATGTCGGAGACAGCATTCGAAGTGGCCTTGATGTTCTTCGCTATGGGACTGTCCATGGAATAGGTGATCTTACCGTTATCATCCTTAACATCGATTACCAGAGCATTGATCTCCGTGGTGTCTGCAATCTCAATCAGATAGTCACGGATACTTTCTGATCCTGCAGCTTTCGCGGTAACATACAGGCCCTTTACCTTAGCCTGTATTCTCATATCCTGAGCCTCCGGAGCCTTCGAAGGTTCAGCCGTGACCGTCGGTGCCGCCCCTCCCGAAGGGGTTACTTCGGAGGTATTCCCCTCTGATCCTGCAGAATCCGTACCCGCTTGTGTATCCGAAGAATTCGTTCCTTTCGGATTGTTGTCTGCCGGAGTTCCCTCCGTTCCTGCCGCCAGATCCGTTCCATCCTGCACCCCTTGATCCGTCACACTTTGGTCAGAGCTTCCGGGTTCCCGGGTATCTATCTGCAGTTTGATTGCATAGTATGAGCCCAATCCCAACCCGCCGGCAATCAGAATGACCAGTAAAATCCTGTAGAATTTACTTTTGTCCTTCCTGCCTCTTCTGCGGTAGGATTTACTATAATCTATATACATATTAATGCCTTTATCTCTTCTCATGTATTTACCCCGTTTATGCTTTAGTCATTCTTAACCGATGCTATTATTGTCTTCATATTCGTATCGTTCATACGCATAAGAATCAGTTCTGTTCCTCTTTGGTTCTAAGCTGGTTATGTATCTTCATAAAAATATTAACAATATCCGGGTCAAAATAGATACCGGATTTATCTGATATGAACTCGACCGCCTCCTTCTGCGGATCCGGATAATCCTTGAACTCTCCGAACCTGACCGTATCATAGGCATCAATAATTGCAACAATCCTAGCCGAGAGGGGTATCTCCGTATCCTTAAGTCCTTCCGGATATCCGGTACCATCCCAGTTCTCATGATGATACGTTGCTATTTCTATTGCCATCTTAATAAATTCATTGTGGTCATAGGAGTAGATTTCCTTCAGGGTGTTACCACCGATCAACGTATGGGTCTTCATGACCGCATATTCTTCCGGTGTCAGTTCACTTGACTCCTTCGATAATACGAAATCTGAAATTCCAATCTTTCCGATATCGTGGAGCGATGCTGCCTGCTCAATGGAGTCGATAAAGCTGTTGCTTATGATATCCTTATACTTAGGACTCAATTGCATGCCCAATGCGAGCAGCCTGCTGTTCTTCCCGATCCGTTCCAGATGTCCGTCATTAATGCTACTTTTCTTGATCGAGAGATTACTTATTGCATGAAGAATGATTCTCTGTTCCTCATATATTTTGCGGATCTGATCATTAATAATCTTATACAGTTTCTTATTATACAGCTCCAGCTCCTGCTGCATTCTGTATATCTTCAGATGGGTGTTAATCCTTAAGGTTACCTCTTCCACTTCGAAAGGCTTTGCGATATAATCTACAGCTCCGAGCTTAAAGCCCTTGATTTTATCCTCCGTGGAATTCAGAGCAGAGATGAAAATAGTTGGGATGTCGCGGGTAGTTACATTCCTTTTTAACATTGCACAGAATTCAAATCCGTCAATTTCCGGCATGGAGACATCCAACAGAATCAAATGGGGTGACAGCATCTCAATCGCATTCATGGCCTGTTTCGCACTGGTTACCGGGCGGGCGATATAGCCCGCATTCCGGATCATTTCCGTAAGAACCACCAGGTTCGCGTTAATATCATCCACGATTAGGATATTTGGTACAGCATAGGTTAGATTCTCCATGCCGTCACCTCCTTTAACATATTTATCAGCTCGTTCAGCTCCTGTACTGAGCGTTCCTGCTCCTCCTTGCGGATTGACAATAATAATTGCAGAGCTTTGTTCTTTAAATCAGTATACTCTTCAGGAATCAGCTTCTTCAGGATATAAGCAATTTCTTCTGCTTTTGACCAATTCCCCATATCAAAGCACAGCATCAGCTTCTCAACCGACGACTGGATATCTTGCTCCCTTCTGTTGATAGTGCCATTCTCTCCTAATTCAGCTGACTGTGCCTTTGTAACATCATGCATCATTGATATATTTGCTTCTTCCAGTAAATGGCTCAGGAAATCCTGCTTTGATTCCCAAGACTGTTTACCGTCTTCAGAGATCTCATACCGGTTCAGGCTCCAATACTCGGTTTCCTGTTCTGAATCAGGGACAATTTTCTCCGCAATGCCGAGCCTCACCGTGAAAGAGAAGGTACTCCCTTTGTTTTTCTCGCTATCAACCGTAATATTACCCTGCATCGCCTTTACAAGCATACTGCAGATGGAAAGTCCCAGTCCGGTACCTCCGAATCTTCTCGTAATGGAGCTGTCAACCTGTGAGAAGCTCTGAAATAGCTTGTCCCTCTCCTCCAGGCTGATACCGATACCAGTATCCATGACCATAAAGAACAGTTCTACCTCGTCTTCCGTCTGGGAGGTTTTCACCACTTCCAGGGCAATCTGCCCTACTGCCGTGAATTTGATCGCATTGGAAAACAGATTGTTCAGCACCTGGGCGAGCCGACACTCATCCCCTATGACACTTTCAGGAACGTCATCCGAGATATTAACTATCAGCTTCAGTCCCTTTTCGTTGATACGTAATATGTTAAAGCTTATGATGTCATTTATAAATTTACGGAAATGAAATTCCCGCTTTTCTAAAACAAGCTTCTTGCTGCCGATCTTCGTAAAATCCAGCAGATTATTGATCAGGGTATTCATGTTGTCACAGCAGCGATGAATGATATTCAGAGTTTCCAGCTGCTTGGGAGTAAGCTCTGTCTCCAGAAGATTCTCTGTCAGCCCTTTGATCCCGTTAACCGGTGTTTTGAGTTCATGAGTGATATTGGCAACAAATTCGTTTTTATATTGCTTCGCAGACTTTAACTCATGCTTTACATGTCGGAAATCATGAAGGATCCTCTTCTTCTCGGAGATATCCGAAGCCAGGCATAAGCCTACAAAGGTCTTGCCGGAGGATATCGTCATGATCTTAAGCTGTACAGCAAAGCAGGTCTGATTCTTGCGGTATGCAAAGGTCTCAGCAAGCCCTTCCATAAACTTAGGCTGAATTACGAGCTTGCCTTCTTCATTCCTGAAGGATTTCTTAAAGATATCACATACAGAGATTCCGGCGAGATCATTACCATAACCCAAGACTTCGGAGGTTGAATGATTACAGTCTGTAATCATTCCCGATTCATCGAAGAAAATCATCAGCTCCTGGCTGTTCTCCTTAATAAGCTGACATTTATTTTGATACAGCTTCATATCATGTCGCATCACAATTCCCCTTACTCTACACATTTCCATTATTTCCTTATAATAGTTATCTTATTTGCGAACTTAGCAAATGTCAATAGATTTCACTAAACCAAATAAAAATTGTTAATTCGTCATTTATTTGCTGTTCTGTGTTGACAATGGGTTTTTCTTCAAATATAATGGTGGAAAACATAATATTCACGAATCGTAAACTAGGAGGTCCTATGAATTTTAATGTCCGTCTAAAACAGCTCAGGCAGAAGAACAAGTTGACGCAGGGTGAATTAGCAGATATCTTAGGCTTGAAACCAACTGCCATTTCGAATTATGAATCTCAGAGAAATGAACCATCCTTTGATAAGCTGATTGCTCTCTCCAAATATTTTGATGTCTCCTGTGATTATCTGCTTGGAGTCACCGATGCCTATCTTCCTGTAGGTGGCGAGGTATTGGATAAGGATATTGTTGAATTCTTCGATCTGTACCAGCAGCTGACGCCGGAAGGCACCGCTGAGATCACGAACTATATCAAATATCTGCTGTATAAGCAGAAAAATCTCTAACTACATAACGGGCGGTGCCCTCCTTTTTATGTTAGTGATGTTTATCACTGCTTGTAGTTACAATAATAGCGCGAGATGATTTATCCCGCGCTATTTATTTTAGTATTTTTTCTATTCATTTACTCCGCAGCATTTCTTATATTTCTTACCGCTGCCGCAAGGACAGGGATCATTTCTTCCGACCTTCTTGCCCTTTACAACAGTACCGGAGTTTTTCTGTTCCTTAAATAATTCCTTCCTACGTTCAGAACTCAACAGGCTATCCCACTGCTCCAGCTCATAAAGCCAATCCGCCTTAGCAGCTACCATGTTATAATAAAGCTTTTCTTTATCATACTGAAGTCTTACCTTCGTGTTTTCATCCATCTCCTCAATCGGATTCGGTGTTACCAGGCTATCATTGATTCCATCCAGGAATCCGACAAATGCACTAAGCTCCGTATCAAATTCCTTCGCCAGCTCCGCAACGGTACCTTCCCAAATCTTATCCGGGTCGGAAAGGAGCTTAATATAGATCTCCTTCTCAATATTAAAGTAATTAGCCCAGAACATCTGGCCGGCACGATTATTCGTATCCTGCCCGTATGCATAATCTCTCCAATCTTTTAAAAGACTCATCTGATTCATCCTTCCTCATACAGTGTCTCTGTTCCATGCACAGCGCGTGCAACTCTATCGCTGTCATAAATGCGGGTCTCTCCACATGTTATGTATCCTCCCGCGTTTCAGGCTTTCGCCCACCGTGAATAGTATACCTTATTCTTTACATTTTTCCAACTAAAAATTATTTTTTCCAAAGCATTTGATTAATGTATAATATGAGAAATACTGTATCATACTAGTAATATCCTGATACGCAACAAAGAAGTTACGGTGTAGGGATGTAAATGCGTATGCTCTTTCATAATTGGACTCCCCCTCCAATTATGATCACAAATGAGAAGTTAAATACTTATCCTCCCCTTTTTAGTAGATAGCTCACTGCAATGGCGTAGTGGGCTATTTGCTTATATGCTGGAATAGGCTTATTTACTGGGTTTTAAGAATTTGTTATTAATGATTTATCACAAAAATTCATTGCTTATATTTAGTTTATACGCAAATTTATAAGCAAATTTATATAACAAGATATCACATAAGTATTTAGAATTATCATTAACTATATATTTATAAATGTCTTATACAATTCTAATTCTTTGAAACCGCTATACATAATTTTCTCCAACTTTGTTCCAAGGTTCTAAGCTTAATATTCATTAGAAATATCATCCTTGAAAATTCTTTAAAAGCCAAACTTTTCATAAGAGATTCATGAAATAAAAGTAATATAGACTTTTACTTTAAAGAACCCCTACAAATAATGTCCGGGAGATTTTCGACCATAATATAACGGACTCTCATAATTATGATCTTTCAACCATTTCTCATATCCTTCGATTGAGGGACCTACCACGTTAATTGTATACTCCATCCCAAATAAGGCCAATATAAAATAACACTCGAGTTCATCTGTTAATAAAAAGTCAAATTCATTCATGACCTGATATGACTCACCTGTAATGGTATCTGCCCAGCGTTTCTTTGCATCATAAATCCGCCTGACACTACACGGCCAAATATTATTGATTCCTCGACGAACATGATTTTTCAGGGAAACAAAACTCTCATCATCTACGAAACTATCTAGCATTTCTGGCGTAGAGCTTTCAATAATACGATACGCAAAACTTTCTATTGCTACTTTCCCAATAAAGCGTGATAGAATTGCCCCCTAACGTAAAATTTGTGTTATCGTAGCAAATTGGGAAGGTAATAATGTCCTTCTCACTAGACTTTATTGATTGAAAAGCATCTGGCTCCAAATCTAGATGTCCAGCAAATGGTCCTTTAGTATCTTTCCACAATCTGACCTCATATTTCTGATTTAATACAGCTTTTATTGGTGTAATTATCCCTTTTTTACTTATCAATCCCTCATCGAAGCACAAAGCTTTTATAGCACTATGCTCTTGAAAAGGGTTTTCTATTTCTCTAGCAAAATAATTGTTACATTTTTCGCAAACAATACCTTGCTTAAGAATGTGGCTTTTACCCCCAAGTGATTCAGGAATAATATGTTCTACACTTTTTGAACTAGAGGATTCTTCTCCACAAAAAATACATCTCATAATAATTACTCCTAAGCTAATGATTGCATTTCATATTAATCAATATTAATATAAATAAAGGATTGCGGTGCCAAAGTTATATTATAATCCATTAAGTCTTTCGGTATATCAAACATAGAAACTTTACCTAATTTATAAGCATATGCCACCTTACATCCTTTAAAATATTCTCTATACCTCTTGCGGCTAATGCCTGCTTCTGCTTTTGTTTGTTCCCACAGGGTGGATGGGGCGGCATGCATTATGCTCTCAACTTCAACGGTTCCCATGATCTTCATCACCGGATATGTACTATAAATATAAATTAAATTTACATCAGATTTAGCAGGTCGTTTTCTAAATTCATACTTTTTTATTCCCTCTAATATTTTATTAACAAATTCCGGCTTAATAGATAATAGAATAGCTCCCAATTTAAATTTCCTCAACAATCTATGTATTTGATCTCCGTTTGGGAGTCACTTATAATTTCATTGAACTGGTCATTGGTTAATTTCATAAAAGATCGAGGTCCTCCCGGAAAAGAAACAATACCATGTTCCCATAAATATCCCAACGTTAATCTCTTAGTCAAACTTTTCACAAATATAAATTTTAATACCTTCAAATTATACCGATGTTCAGTCCAAAAAGCTACTAATTCTTCAGCAGAGAATACACTTCTATTTTGGCATATTTGCAATAGTTCTTCTTCAGACTGTATATTGCATATAATCTCATCAACTAATGCAATTGTAGATACGACTGAACTGTATTTCTTATTACTACCTGGATCTCCCGTTCGATAAAATAATATCAGATCTCCCGTTTTAACACCATTTCCCTGAGCCCACGATATATAGACCTTTTGTAAAGCATACCGATGTGGTTCCCGACCCAAGAAATTTATTTTATCCTCATTATTTAGCTTCGAGTCAGGAAGTAATGTTGTATGATATTGCGGATAAATAGGCAGTATATATTTATTACAGTCGAACAATATATTAGGAAAGTTTTTTCGTACAGAAATATCAGGCAAATATGCTTTCATATTTTTAACAAGTACCTGCTCATCTCTATCATTATTCCTTTTAATACCATAATGAATAAACCCCCAACGTTGCAATAAATCATCAAGAGCCATTAACTCCTCACGATCAGTAAATAAAGTTACATATATCTCATCAACATTCCTCTGTAGAGCATTGTCAAAAATAATCTTAACAAAACGCTCCCCGAGTCGAAATCCAGTTGATTCAACCTTAAATGTACCTACTTTTAAGCGACGTTTTGGGATAAAAGGTGGATATATATCTGAGTAATTCTCTTCTAGCCCCTCTGTTTTTAAATAAAGGAATCCTAGTATCTGCCCTTCATCATTTTTACATATATATGCTTCCTCATCACATTTTTTTAAAAACCAGCTATCAAACCCCTCATATGCTTTCCGGAAACTATTAAAGAATCCGTCAGCAATATTAACATTCCCAAAATAGGTTTTTTCTACAGCTAGCATTTTATATTCTACAAGTGTGGGATTCTCACATGTTACTTTACTAATAAAAGCATTAATTGAAAATACCTTTGCACCTAGCCCCAGAATACCAGCTTTATCGCGTAATTTCTTATCTTCGGTAATAAAAATATCCACTCGTCCAAGATATAATTCATATAATAAAATGTCATCAATTCTATCGTTTTCTGATTTCTCAGGCACTCCTAAAAGTGTTAGAAAATTATCGTCCGGCTCCTTAATTGTTTTAATGGTATTATAAGACTCCAACTTAACTGCAATGGCTTCTTTTGTCTCTGGATCTCTATATTTTTTTATTTCTAATACTGAATATGGATGGATTACTTTATCATATTTCAGTTTATCAAGCCAACGATATAAGTGTCCTATACTGTAATTAGAAACGCGTTTATTTTCACGATGAATTACAATATTTGTATCCAGGAGAGCTCTCATTTATTATTCCTCCCATCCTCTATATATGGAATACATGCATATATATCTTCAATACTAAAGTTCATTCTATGTACAAAAAGATTGCATTTAATTTTCTCGGCAACTCTATATGCTGAATTTCTTTCTTCCTGTGCTAATACTGCAAGCTGATCATAATCATAATTTATCTTATCTCGTTTATTCAAATTTCCTATTACTTTATTTATATCAGCTTCCAGCAACAGAATAGATTCAATATTTAATTTGCTATAAATACTATCTGGTAAGCAATCAACTCTATTTTCGCTATTAAAAATACAAAAGTGTCCGGCTAAAATAATCCTTGAACTTATTTGTAATTGTTTCTTCACTTCGTGATAAAGAATATCTTGGTTATTATATTTATTTGCCACCTTTTTATCTGCTCCATATTTTTCCCCATTGACAGAACTTATTAAATCACTCGCTGAAAAATATGGAATACTTAGCACATTTGATAGGCTATTGCATAAAGTGCTTTTCCCTACCCCATATATGCCAGCAACAAAAACAGTACCCATAAATTCACCTTCTCCTAAAGAATAAATATATATAAATTCTACCATTATATCCCATATATGTCCATATTTTTATACTAATATTATGACATCTTTTTACATCGCATTCAAATGGCGGCGTCTTTACCCAATAACTGCACCAGACAAATTCTAATAATAAGCTTTATATGGCATGCCTTTCCATTTCATAAAATATACGCAACTTTATACGAAATTTAGATATCACAAGATGAAACCCTATGACATTTCAAATGCATAGCCTCCCCTTTTTAAAGAAAGACCTGTCACAATGGCGTGGCAGGTCTTTCTTTTTCTATCAAATTCACATTAGTAAGATCATATTTATAAATAGATGCTATTATAATTTGATGTTCACTAAAATCCCTTTCTAGTATTTTCATCATATCCTTTACATTAATTTTATCTACCTCTCTTCCACTTGGTGAGTCTAATATAATAGGTAAAATAGTATTAGCATATTTTTTCACTGACTTTATATATGCAAGTTTAAAAGAAAATACAATTTTATGAAGTATGGCTCCTGACAAAGACTTCAAATCAGAAGTAAATATATAGTCTTTATTAGGTCGTACATATATTTCATCAACACCTAGTTCTTTACTGTATCGTTTTATTTTAAAAATGACTTAAAATCTAACTGTTGAAAATCAGATTTATTTTGTATTCCATATGCAATATCCAAAAATTCCTCATGTGAATTTAATGCCTTATCTAATAAATTTGCTTTATAAAGTGAAACAAACAACGCTATTGATTTTGCCTGACAATTAATTGATTTATCAGGATTAAATTCAATATCTGTAAAACTATCGTAGTTTATAACTTGTTGCATTAATAACTTATTTATATATAAACTGTTTACATATAGCCAATTATAAAAATAGTCTTTTGGTTCTAATGGATATTGCTTCCCAAAATATTGAAAACCAACTAATTTGCCACTACTCTTTAATCTGATGTCCTTTTTCGCTTCCCTCGCACTCTTATCTAGCAAATCTGTATATGGACCTCCCATTTCAAATACTTTACTACTTTGAAATGCTGATTCTACAGAAAATGTCCTCTGATTAGTTTTTATCATTAAATTAAAAGCACTTAATTCAACACCAATTGCATCCATACTTTTACTTGATATCTCTAATATTTTACTATTCGGATAATTTTTCAAATAATTTTCATGTAAGTTCATATAAGATTTCTGCTTTTGAGAAGTGGCAAAACCAGAGTAAAATGTAAAATCAATATTAATTGTCATTACATATGGAATTCTGTCATATATACAAAAAACTGGTCTAACAGCCATTTTATTACCTCCACATTACTACTGCCAATATTTATAATCATGTCTTGCATAATAATATCCCATATCATTGCCACAGATGATATCTATATTGTCACATATTGATTTATATTTTCTATATGTATTATAGTCTTTAAAAATAACAAAATCTATATAATTTACTGGTATGTTTTCCAATAATAAAACTTCTGCTTGAGGGTCAGTCGTCTCAAAGTCAGCCAATTCCATTTGTTCTCTTGTATAGAAGAACGGTATCTCACTAAACATTCCTTTAAATGCATCATATGTCTTCCTATCATCTACAGATATGAATCGAACATTGTTATTAGCAGCATTTGTTTTACAAAATGCACATTCTAATTTAAGAGCCTTCTCAGCATTTATAAATAGTATTACCCAGTCGCTGCTAGGATTTTCTAACCTAAGTGGATAGAACATCTTATAATTAGGGGATGTTATTGAAGTAGATATTGAATTTTCAATGCCATCTATTCTTTCTTCATCGTTATAATCATAATCTATATTTAGTCTGTTCAAACATTCTCTTGTTAATAATTCATGGGTCACAATACTCTCCAAATTATTTAAATTTGTAAAATGTACCAAATACTCAATACCACGATTTTTCAATTCATCGAGTATTTTCTCTTTATCTTTCAAGATATCGCCTCCTAAAATCTTTTACAAATTGTAACATTTTTTTCAATTTATTACAACAAAAAAGTCACTCCATAATAAGCAAGTGACCTTCTTAGTATTTATGTTTGTTCTTTTTAAAATAAGTTTGCTATTTTTTTCATTTCTTCTACCTTAAAATCATCATCAGTATGAACATATAAATCCATTATCTGTGATAGCTTACTATGTCCAAGCAACTTTTGAAGTATTTCGGGTTGCATATCATTTTCAATACATCTTGTAGCGAACTAATGCCTCCATGTATGTGGAGTTATATGCTCAAATTCAATACCATCATTATGTATTCTGTCAATTATTAGATTTGTCTGAACTTTTAACCCATCTTTATTCATTGGATATCCAGTGTCAGAAGGAAATACAAGTTGCTCCATCCCCTCTTTCTCCTTCCATATATCTCCAAACACCAATTTTCTTTCTACCTGCTTTTTTTTATGCTTTTTCAGCACATCATATACATTATCTAGCATCGGAATACTACGAATGCTGGATTTTGTCTTGGTAGCGCCTAATACATATTCTTTGTTCAAATACAACAGGCTTCGATTCACATAAATCCAACGTTTTTCAAATCGACCCTATCCCAGGTAAGACCTCGAAGCTCACCTGAACGCATACCGGTATAAAGTGCTGTATATTTGGTATGATATACTTCAAAAACGATAATATTAATCTTCAAAACCGTAATTCCGTAATTTCCATCGATGTCCATCTACAACCCATCGGTAATATTCCTAAAAATAGCCGTTACACACCCCTAAGGTCATGTAACGGCCATTTTCACCTATTTTTTTACTTGCAATTTATTCATAATCTTATTATATTGCTCATTGTAAGCATCTCCATTTATATATTTTTTACTACAATCAAAGATTAGCTCTTTGAGCGATTTATATTCAGCAATATCCTCCTTTTTAAAACTTATTCCGGAATCACTTTTCTTTTCATAATAAAAATTATAATTGTAAACCTTGTCATATATCTTATAAATGTACTCGACTTCTTCACTTTTCAAAAAATAGCATTGTGCCAGTATATCCTGCCATTCTGTTGAATATCTAATATTTACAGAACCTCTTTCTTCACTTAAGTAAGTTTGAATACTCTTCAGGTCATAATATAGAAGTGAAGATGCATGATTCTTATGTGCCTTATCATCATTTTTTCTAAATTTCCATTCTGTAACAAAAGTAATCGTTCCACCTATAATAGCACCTATAAAAGCACATATTATATTAACAATATTGTCAGCACTCATAAAAACTTTCTCCTTTGAATACGTCCTATAACCCTATCTTATCTTTTGTAGTTTTGCTCTTACATCAGCTGTATCATCATTTTCTTTACAATTGTCAACTATTTTATCTTCCAAAGCTTTTTCATTCCCTAATAAGTAAACTCTCTGTACTGATTCCCATGTCTCTAGTGCATTATAATTCAATAATGCTTTTAGTAACATCAAAGTCTTTCGCTGTTTCTTTAAAAGCGTCTCTTGTAATGTCATTAATTTCTTTCGCTAATACTTCTTCTCCATTGTCGGTTATTCTGTAAACCTCTGTTTTCATTTTCTCTATAACACTTATAACCTGATCTGCGTACTTGCTCATTATTTGTCCTCCAATATGTATTATTAAAATACATTATTGTACAATATATTACAGATAAAGCAAGTCTAATAAGACCAACAAAAATGAATAGGATATCGCCGAATTATACAATATCTTTTCAGTAACTAATAAAGAGCAGCCGGTAATGTAATTTCATCAATAGCTTCTATTTTTTCGAATTTAGTTTTCCCTTTATACACACAACCATCATATATATCGCCTGTGATAGGATCTGTGTACATAATATAATAATAGTAAGGTATCTGTAATGGATATAGCTTTACTGCTGAATCTGCCGGAACAGTACAAACAACTTCTGATTTTGCATTACTCTCTTCATGAACAATTAATGGTACCAAGGTTTTAACATTTGATACAAAAACGCCCCACAAAAAGATAACTATGTTTTCAATTATCACAGCTATAACTATCTTAAAAATCCATGCTTTAAATGAATTTTTTGTTTCCCATTTTAAATATTTTTTATTAATCTCGTCATATATGTTTAGTCTACGACTACTTGAATAATTAAATGCCCTATCAACAATTTCATTTATATCTTCTTCTAATTCTGTTGTTTCTTCCTTTGATAGTGCCTCTGTATTACAAATCAAACCTTTATCAGGCTCATCGTTATTATTGTAATCATCTATTTCAAAATTATCTATGCTATACCCATGCTCTGTAATTATGTTCTGTACATCGATAAATTTACCAAAAGCGTCTTGCCATTCAGTCAATTTTGATATTTCAATAGATTTAGTTAAACCATAAAATCTATTATGCCAATTTATGACCGGCATTTCAATACTGTTCAAAACACCTGTAATTTGTTCTTGAAATATACTTATCCCAGACATATCGACTGCTTTGTATATATTGTTCATCTGTTCTTGCCATCTCATTAAGCCTAATGTTATACCTGACATATCCGCTGCCTTAGATATAGCGTCCATTTGTTCTTTCCACCTTGTTATACCTGATGTTATGCCAGACATATCTACTGTCTTTGATATAGCGTTTATTTGTTCTTGCCATCGTGTTATACCTGATGTTATACCTGACATATCCACGGCCTTAGATATAGCGTCCATTTGTTCTTTCCACATCCTTAAACCTGACATATCTACAGCTCTTGATATATTATTCATTTGCTCATTCCATTTATTAAATGCTGAATATGAAGCATCCATGTACTCACCTCTTTGGGAATCGAATCTATCTACAGTATACCATTAGATTTTCCATAATCAAACAATTTTTTATATAATTCGAGGCTCTACACGCAACTTTATACGCAAATTAGATATCACAAGATGAAACAGGATGAATTTCAAATTTCCTTATATTCCCTCCCGGAACACTCTATAACACATGATGGAACACCATGACACCTCAACTGCATATCCTCCCCTTTTTACTGAAAAGCCTGGCACAATGGTGTGTCAGGCTTTTTACTCATAACAATGGTGTGGTGGACTGTTTGCTTACCATGCTGGGAAGTCCTATTTGTAAGGCTTTCATGGTTTTGATCTGACAGGTCCTGCCGCGATACTTGTCACTGTTCCAGAATAATTCCCTGAACCTGTTGCTGTTACCTTAATATATTTACCGAGATCGTCCAAGGTCAGCTGGTAGGTATTCTCTGTTGCTCCAACAATCGGTGTATAAATTCCTGTAGAGGTATTTGCTCTCATCCACTGATATGTTGCCGTCGCACCCGCTGGGGTTAATGCCCCTGCGGTAAGTGTTGAATCTACGGCTGCAGTTCCTGTAATTGCGCCGATGGTTGTTACTACCGTTGTTATCGGACCTGCTACATTACTTGTGACTATACCGGTATAATAACCGGTGCCTGTCACAACTACTCTTATATCCTTTCCGATATCTGTTATCTTCAGGAGATATGTTTTTGCCGTTGCACCAGTAATATTCGTATAGGTATCATTCCCATGGTCAGCACTTTGCCACTGATAGGTGACAGTTGCCGCCGATGGCGTTAAGATACCTGCAGCCAGCGTAGATCCGACCCTAGTAGTACCTGCAATTGTCCCAATACTTGTCAACGAGGCTTTGTTTACCGGATCTGTGATCGGATTACTTGTAGCCGTATCGGTATATATTCCGGTACCGGTCACAGTAACCCTGATATATTTGTTCAGGTTCGCCGTTGTCAAAGTATATGCCTTCTTCGTTGCGCCTATGATATTCGTATAAATACCGTCTTTCGCGTCTGACTGTGCCCACTGGTAGGTGACCGTTGCTCCTGACGGACTCACATCGCCAGCAGTTAATGTGGAATACACTTGCGTTGTACCGGTTATTTCTCCAATTCCCTTTATTGACGATTTGACAGGTCCTGCCGCGATACTGGTCACTGTTCCAGAGTAATTCCCTGAACCATTTGCTGTTACCTTAATATATTTACTGAGATCGTCTAAGGTCAGCTGGTAGGTATTCTCTGTTGCACCAACAATCGTTGTATACGATCCAGTTAATGTAGTTGCCCTCATCCATTGATATGTAACCGTCGCATCAGCCGGTGTCAACGTACCTGCTGTAAGCAAGGAGTCAACAGTTGCCGTTCCATTGATCGTACCAATGCTTGTCACGGGATTAAAGTATTTTAATATCGCTTCAGCATTAATTAAGCCGTTTCCATAATATGTATCATATCCTATAGCGCCTAAATCAGTACATGTTTTCTTCAATGCCAGATTGAAATCTGCAGGCGTTATACTTGGATTTAATGAACGACACAAGGCGGCTATTCCTGATACGATTGGTGCCGAGAAGGAAGTACCGCTTACATGTTCATAATCATAATCATACTGTTCTTCACCTGAGTCTAACCAGTATGAAGTTGTAAAAATATTGCTGCCCGGTGCCACACAATCGATTTGATTGTTATACTGTGAAAAATAAGACTTTGACAAGTTACTATCAATAGCACCAACACTGATAACCCCATTGTATGATGCAGGATAAATATAAGACGAATTTCCGTAATTCCCGGCAGATGCAACTACGATACACCCTTTTGAAATAGCGTACTGAATTGCACTATTTAAAGCAACATCATAAGTCGACCCACCAAGACTACAACTGATTACATCACAACCAACATCAGCTGCGGCATAAATAGCCGTTATTACATCAGAGCTGTATATTGTTCCCGAACTATATACAACTCTGAATGGAACAACTGCTACATTCCATGTAACACCCGCGATCCCTTTTTCATTATTGGTACTTGCAGCAATCACTCCGGTAACATTAGTTCCATGTCCTGTAGAATCCCAATCAACATAATCATCGAAGATTACATCATATCCTGCTCTAATATCTGTATTGGAAAAATCAGGGTGCTCTCTATAAACACCTGAATCTATTACTGCAACATATACTGTGTCTGATCCTTTACTGATGTCCCATCCATTTGGTAGGTTAACTGCATTTAAACTCCACTGTTGATTATAATATGTATCATTCGGAATGACATGAACTTGATTTTTCTTGTCCTCTTGTGAATACTCTAATAAACCTTCTGTTATTTGGTCGAAATTTTTCTTGTTTGTGATTTTAATCATGAATAACCTTTGTTCGCTATCGCCGATGATATTATAGTTATATCGCGATACGATGTCATATATCGTTTCCAACGATACCGTATTGAGGAATTTCACAATATATCTATTGCCTGGCGCTTTGAGAAGTTCAGTTTCCAAATTTTGTTTCTTTTTAGTCTCATCCATATTGATAGCTGAATTAGAAGCCCCATCAGAGAGCAAATTAGAAACTTTCCCCAATGCTTGTTCAACGCGTGTTGCTTTTTTTGTATCAGCTGATTTAAATGGATTCTTTCCATTATTTTGCGCGGACGCTGGTTGAGAAATAGTCAAAAAAATAAGAATTAACGAGGTTATTGCTATACTAAGCAATATTCTTCTTTTTGATATCATAGTTCGTCATCTCCGATCAATATTTTTGTTTATTGCTACTGTTAATCTAGTTCAGCACGCGTTTGTGCAAAATAAAGTTTATCAGCCAACAGATTTTACTAAATAATGTGCCCTCTGTAGTTATCATTGAATCTAATCACCATATAATTTAAAGCACTTGCATTGTGATTATCCCAAAAGAGTTTCTAACAAAATAACACACATTTAGTTCAATTCTCACAAATTATACCATTTTATGGATTATATGACAATCCCTAACCACTGATTATTCATCACTTTCGACTTTCTACGGCTTCAAAATGGTAAAGTGTAAACTGAGAATCCCATTTGAACTTCAAGAATCCCATATTGAATTAATATACACTTTTTTATAAGCTGAATTTCCCGTATTATAATTGAGAATCCCGCTTTAAATCTGAAAATCCCAC
>JAEZJW010000087.1 GCA_023415595.1 Bacillota bacterium | reverse complement strand
AAACCCATCCAAGGGATTGTAAATGGATGGGTTTCTTGTATACATAAGGATCGCTTACATAAATTTTTATATGATAATGGTAGGATGCAGGTTGATGGGTTATGATATGGCCCGGTATTATGAATTCTTCAGCACATCCAGGATCTGCTTTTTATACGCCAGGAATTCTTCACTGACGATGAAGTCCTTGTTCCTGGGGCGGGGTTCGCGGATGTGGAGCTCCGCTGTGATACGGCCCGGCTTACCGGTCATGATGTAGATGCGGTCGGACAGATGGATCGCTTCATCGATGTCATGGGTGATGAACAGGGTGGAAAGCTTAATCCGTTCCATGACCTCCAGATACCAATCGTGCATGGTTCCCTTCGTGATGGTATCCAATGCGCTGAAGGGTTCATCCAGTAAGGCAACCTGATCGGAGAAGAGATAGGTACGGAGCAGGGCTGCCCTCTGTCTCATACCGCCGGACAGCTGATGCGGATATTTCCGTTCAGTTCCCTCCAGGCCGAATTCCCTAAAGTGCTTCGAGGCCTCTGCTCTGGCGGCTGTTTTCTTCATTCCGCGGATCACCAGGGGAAGGGATACGTTATCTACGATGGTCTTAAAGGGCAGCAGAAGATCCTTCTGCAGCATATAGCTGACGGTTCCTGCTTTTCCGGTGATCTCCCTGCCATCCAGTACCACAATACCACGATCGGGAAGTAAGATCCCCGATATCACATTGAACAGGGTGGTCTTACCTGCGCCGCTGACTCCGAGCAGGCAGACCAATTCCCCTTGTTTCAGTTCTATTGATATATCATCGATAATCTTTTCCTCTCCAAAGCTGACGGTGATGTGGTTGGCAGTTAATTTCTCCATGGTTCCTCCTACTGTTACTTGCTTAAGTAATCATTTGTGAAGCCGGTTCCGGCCGGGATTTCCTTTTCAATCAGCTTATTCTCGTATAACCAGGCATAGAAGGCGTCCCATCTGGAAGGATCAATGTAACCCCATTGTCCAACCTCAGCCTTATACTGTCCTGCAAGCCATTTCTGGCTTTCCTTCACCAGGGTTTCGTCCAGTTCCGGAACTGCCTTCAGCAGAATATCTGCTGCATCCTCGGGATTGCTGATCGCATATTCGTAGCCTAAGCGTACTGCATTCAGGAATTTCTTCGCTATCTCGGGCTGTTTTTCCAGGAAATCATTATTTGCGATGATCACAGGACTGTAAAAATCCAATTCTTTTCCGTAATCTGCAAAATTCAAATAATTGGTTTCCAGACCGGCATTCTTGGTAGCAATACCGTCCCATGCATAAAAGATCCACACGGAATCTATGTCAGTCTGAAGGGCGGTCACCACATCGGTAACCGTATTGGGGATCAGCTTAATATCCTCATATACTCCGCCATCATCTTCAACGATCTTCTTAATCATGGCTAACTCAATCGGGGAATCCCAGGTGGCATAATTATGACCGGCCATTTTGCTGGGTGAATCAATTCCTTTATCTTTCAAGGAAATGATACCGGAGGTGTTATGCTGGATAATGGCTGCCACTGCGGTAACCGGTATGGGGCTGTCGGAAGCGAAGGCCGGGGCAACGCTATCCTGGAAGCTGATACCGAATTCGGCACCTCCGGCTCCGATCAGAGAGGTGGTGCTGCCTTCCGGGGGCTGCATGATTTCTACTTCAAGCCCGGCTTCGGCGAAATATCCCTTCGCCTGTGCTACATATAAGCCTGTATGGTTCGTATTCGGTGTCCAATCCAGAACGATACGGACTTTCTCTTTTTTTACTTCATTATTATCTGTCTGAGTTACGGAATTGTCACTGGCCTTATCGGTCTTGTCCTTATCGGAGCAGGCACCGAAGGTCGATAATATCATGATCATAAGGAGTAAATATGCTAATAATTTCTTTTTCATTGTTTTACCTCTTTTTATTTAGTCTTTATTGAAATTGTCCTTTGCAGCAGCTCTTTTTAGTTTCCGTATTTCTCTTCTTTCCCAAGGCATGACAGCCTTCTGCAGGGCAGATACGCCGAGCATCAGGAGCAGGCTGATGATGGAGATGAAGAAAATAACGGCAAACATCTTGTCATAGGAATAGGATTTCCTGACTCTGGTCATATAAACACCCAGTCCGCTGAACCCGCCTAACCACTCCGCAACCACTGCTCCGATGATGGAATAGGAGACGGAGATCCGAAGTCCCGCGAAGAAATGGCTTAAGGAACTGGGAAGCTTGATATGGAAGAACCTCTGCATCGTGGATGCACCCATGGCCTTCATCAGAAGGAGGGCATCATGATCCGCTGACTTAAAACCGTCCAATAAGCCGATGGTGATTGGAAAGAAGGAGGTGATGATTATCAGCGTTATCTTTGGAAGTATTCCATATCCCAGCCACAATACCAATAACGGTGCAATGGCTACAGTAGGGATGGTCTGAGTGATTACCAGTACCGGATAGATCGCCCGGTATGCGATTTGAAAACGGTCCATGAGAACAGCTACCATAAAACCCAACAGAACACCCAGAGAAAGTCCTAAAAAGGCTTCGGTCAGGGTTGTCCCGGTGTGCTGCATCAGCAGAGGAAAATCCTTAATAAATGCCTCCACCACATCGAGGGGAGAGGGCAGCATGAATTTGGGTACGGCACCTGTAGCGGACATGGTCTGCCATATCATCAGGATAACTGCTATGGCAAGGACCGGAGCTATCTTATTGGTGATGCTTTGTAACTTTTTGATCAATCGTCAGGACACCACCTTCCGGTGCAAAGCTGATCTTTACATAGGCTGCTACCTTGGGACAGCCTGCCTTGATTGCGATGTACTGGCAATTCTTCACGACTTCCATCAGCTCTTCATATTCGCCTTCGATGGCTGTTTCACACGGACCTACATAATAATGTAAACCGGTGCTTTTAATATAGTCGATTACCTCGTCTACGATTCTTACCACTTCCTTGTCAGTGCTGACATGGGGTAATACCTGAATGGCAACATTTGCGTTCATTTTCTTCCTCCTTTACTCTTTTCCTTAATATAACATTACCTGATGATCGAATTCATACACTTGCTTTAAATACCTTTAACTTGGCCAGTATATAAACCTTTGCCCAATAAAAAACCTCTCCTGGACCGGAGAGGTATGTATCCTGCTTATGTATTACAGCAACGGTATCTACATCCCTACGCCGGCATTATCCGGATCAGGTATGAAGCCAGTACTTACGGCTTCAGGGTTTAAAACATTCTGGTAGTTTCCTCTCAGTCTGATTCATCAGACACCCCTTGTTCTATGAAAGCATAGCATAACGGTCCTATGCTGTCAAGTTGATTTT
This sequence comes from Bacillota bacterium, assembly GCA_023415595.1. GTDB lineage: Bacteria > Bacillota > Clostridia > Lachnospirales > Lachnospiraceae > Mobilitalea. The sequence goes on along the minus strand of JAEZJW010000087.1, from coordinate 16,598 downwards.
AGGTTAATACAGGAATTTTCGTTACTGTTCAGCCTTCGAGGCCACCTGCCGGCCGGACCCGGGAAGAAATGTTCCCATGGATGAGACGCTCCCGCTTAGTTGCATTACGTAACGGTACATAAGGTTCTAAAATACAGAACCTAAGTACCGACGAATACAAATACTCACCATGGGAATCATTTTCCCCCGGTCCTATACCATTTACATAGTTAGGCTGAACAGTAACGAATTTACCCGGATAGATATTTCCATGGCATCAGATGCATAAGATAATAGAGACGGCTTAGGAGGGAATTCAAATGGATAAATATCGGAATAAAATTCTTTTGCTCATTTTTTGTATGTTCTTTATTTATATAGCGGGTCAGGCAAGATTAAGGGTTTTTCAAGAGAAGGAGACAGCAGTGCCTGCGTGGGAGGATTTGCACAATATAGAACTGATGGCACTGATGGAGAACAACATAGCCTCGGGGCATGTACATGTCAGAAGCAGCACAGGCCAGATCGGAGAAAGTAAAGATTATAAGGATCTTTTTCCTGATCTATACACGGTATATGAGAAACCGGAGTCGGAGAAGAGTAAGAAGATTGCCTATCTTACCTTCGATGACGGTCCCAGTTTAAATACCTTTGAGATACTTGATATCCTTCAGGAAAATAATATTAAGGCAACCTTCTTCATTGTGGGAAAAGCAATCACGGACGAGGGGGAGGACGCACTACGACGTATGAAGAATGAGGGTCATGCAATCGGAATCCATACCTATTCCCACGCGTGCAGTGAGATTTATTGCTCTGTGGAACGGTTTTTGAAGGATTTTAATTTGGTATATGAGCAGATCTATGAGATAACCGGAGAACGTGCAAATATTTATCGATTTCCCTGGGGGAGCAATAACGGCTACAGTAAGAATATCAAGGATGCTCTCATGGAGGAAATGGAACGGAGAGGCTTTCTGTGCTATGACTGGAATGTGGATGCAAGTGATTCTGTTGGAAAACCGACGGAATATTCTATCCGACGCAATATAGAAAAGGATCTTAAGAACCAGGACCACCCAATTATCCTTCTGCATGATTCCTCAGTGAATGATTTAACGGTAAGGATGCTGCCCGGTATCATCCGTATGCTTCAGGATAAGGGATATGAATTTGATACGCTCGAACGCAGGGAGCCTTACCAATTTAACTGGTAAGGCCGCCCTCCTGTTCTCTGTAAATCAATGTGAACCTTCCTATTCTGCGATCCGGGTAACAGCGACATAAATTGCGGAGATTTTATACCAGGTGGGGAAGTCAACTACCCCGGTAGCCGGCAGATCAAAGGTTTGTTGAAAGGCCTTGACTGCATCGGCAGTTTTCTGATCATATTGTCCGGTTACAGCTATCTTTGGAACAGCAAAATAGGTTTCGGAGATACGGTTCAGCTGCTCCTGTATCATCCGCACATTATTTCCGGACGAACCGATATTAAGGTTCTGCCCGGGCCAGGAAGCGGGTACACCGGAGACCTGAGGTGCTGTGTTAATATAGATCGAGTTGCCATAAAAATTACGGAGGATGCTGATGGCATCCATGCCCTGCTCGCCCAGGTCCTTCGAACCCCATTGGGTCATCCAGTTCGGGCATTGTACCCTTCGCCCATCACAGTACTGGGTCAGAATTGGCTGCTTTACATTCGGCCGGGAGAGATAATTGGTAAACAGCTGGTCTACGACCAAACTGATATTACTAAAGATATTACGGCCAGGAATCCATTTATGATCAAAGGCGGTGGAAGAGGTCACAGTAAAATTATAGCCTTGATTACGATACCATTCAGTATAGACACGGTTCAGGGTAAAGGACAGGATTGCCAGAACATTTGCCTGAATAGTTGATTCCGGCCAGGTTGCGTAGATTTCACTGGAGGCTACATTCTTGATATAATCTCTAAATCTCTCATAATGGTTTGCGGCGGAAGCATCTGTGGGTGGCCCATCATGAACCACAATAAACTCAGGGATGACCACCTGGCTTAATACGATTTCCCCGGTCTCTGCCGTAGGCTTTACCTCGGCTTCTGCGATCTTAGGAGGATAATCTCCGTATAAGGTATGGGGCGACACTACGAATAGTTCAGCAGCAGCTTCTGTAGTTGCCTGCTCCAGGGTTGCATTCTGAAGTGCCGTGACCTGCGGAAGTACTTCCATATTAGATACAGTGACCGGTATAAACCCTGCCTGTTTGATCTCAATTGTATATTCTGCATAGGGCTGTTCTGTGGCATTAATATCCAGACTATAGTCAATAGGGGGAGTAGGAAGTTCGATCTCTGGTGTCAGGCCGGAGGCATCCGTAGTTAATTGCTCTATGACTGTTGTAGGCTGTGCTGCAGATGAGATGCTGACAGCTGCTCCCTCGACCGGAGCAAAACCGGGCGTCGTACAGCGGACTCTCAGCCTGCCGGTGCTTTGTGTGGCCAGCTCTGCCGGGAAGACCCTGTAGAACCTATCTTCATGCATAATTCTATTATTGGAATTCATATAAACCTCCATGCTGCCGACACCTGCGAATATGGGCGCCAGCAGATACCTTTATTAATCACTTATTATTAAAATATGAAGCAGTTATAAGGTTGTGCGGGTTATTCAGCTATTCTTGTAACCGCTACATATATAAATGAGATCCTATACCAGGTAGCCAAATCCACAACACCGGTTTGAGGAAGATTAAAGATACCTTGGAAAGCCCGGACAGCATTCGCAGTTTGTGGTCCAAAAACTCCGTCTACCGCAATTTTGGGTATGGCAGGATAATTATCAGAGATTCGGTTCAATTGGGTCTGTATAGTGCGGACGTTATCACCTCTGGATCCAATCGTCAGATTACTACCGGGCCAGGAGACAGGTACTCCGGAAACGCCCGGTGCGGTATTAATATAGATTGTAGGACCATAAAAATTTCTCAGTATTTCGATTGCGGTACGGCCCTGATCCCCAAGTGTCTTGGAACCCCATTGTGTCATCCAGCCGGGGCATTGCACCCTGTTACCGTCACAATACTGTGTGAGGATGGGCTGTCTGACATTCGGTCTGGACAAGTAATTGACAAAGACCGAATCTACGAGTAAACCGATATTCGTATAGATATTCCGTCCCGGTACCCATTTATGATCGTATGCAGTGGAGGAGGTAATGGTGAAATTAAAGCCCTGACTGCGGTACCATTCGGTATAGACGCGATTCAAGGTAAAGGACAGGATCGCAAGCACATTGGCATAAATCGTCTGTTCCGGCCAGGTAGCATAGATTTCACTGGAGGCAACATTTTTGATATAGTCCCGGAATCTGACATAATGGTTCCTGGCAGCGGTATCCGTGGGAGGGCCGTCATGAACAATCACAAATTCGGGAATAACAACACGGCTGAGAACGATTTCCCCGGTTTCGGCAGCCGGTTTGATCTCAGCCTCAGGAATCTTCGGCGGAAAATCCCCATACAGAGTATGGGGCGGTATTACGAACAGTTCCCCTTCTACGGGAGCCTGAGGTTGAGGAGTCAAGGTGGCTTCCTGCTCGGAAACAACCTCCGGCAGGATCTGTATATTAGAAACAGTAATGTTTTCATATCCGGGAGCTGTGATCTCCAGAGTATATTCAGAATAGGGCTGAGTCTGATTGGGCTCCTGGCTATATTCGAAGGGAGGAGCAGGAAGCTCGATCTCAGCAGTAAGTCCATTGGCATCAGTGGTGAGCTGATCGTAAACCTGTTCCGGATTATTCGGGGATACTACGTTTATCGTCGCATTATCTACCGGCAGAACCCCCACAGTATTACAGCGTACTCTCAGCCGGCCAAAGGATTGGGTATTCATCTGCGCCGGGTATAGTCTGATAGGTTCCGGTGAGGCATTTGTATTATGATTGGCGGAGAAATTCATAATTTGACCTCAATATTCTCATTTTATTACTAGCTTAAGACTCCCTAGGGAAAATGTGAATGAAGATTTTTTGAGAAACCACTTGATATTTTAAATCAGATATGATAGGATAATAAAAATCAGTCAAAGCATGCATAAATATGCACGCAAATTAATATTTAATAATAAAATACATTATTTGGAAACCGGATGGTATGCAATGGAGTATATCCCCTGTTATGGGCTTATATTCTTTTTTTTTGAGCAAAATAACAATCGCAAGAAAGGAAAAAAGGTGAAGCAATGAAAGCGTTCTTAATTCTGGAAGATGGCAATGTCTTTACGGGCGAAAGCATCGGAGCACAGAAGGAAATTATCAGTGAGATCGTATTCAATACCGGAATGACAGGGTATCTGGAGGTACTCACGGATCCCTCCTATGCAGGGCAGAGTGTAGTGATGACCTACCCCTTAATCGGAAATTATGGTATCTGCTATGAGGACATGGAATCGGTAAAGCCCTGGCCGGATGCGTTCATCGTAAGGGAACTCTCAAGAATTCCGAGTAATTTCCGAAACCAGGAGGATATAAACAGCTTTCTGTTAAGGAATAACATCCCGGGAATCGCAGGAATTGATACCAGAGCATTGGTGAAGCTCCTAAGGAACAAGGGAACCATGAACGGAATGATCACCACAAATCAGGATTATATCCTTAAGGATGCGCTTTCAAGAATTCATGAATATGCAGTGGCAGGTGTGATAGCCGCAACCACCATCAATGAGAAATATGTAATTCCTGCAGAAGGAGAAACGAAATATAAAGTAGCCTTGATGGATTACGGACTGAAGAGAAATATTGTGAGATCCCTTACAAAGAGGGGCTGTGAGGTGACTGTGTTTCCTGCTTTCACGAAAGCGGAGGAAGTGCTGAACAGTAAACCGGATGGCATCATGCTTTCCAATGGACCGGGAGATCCGAAGGAATGTAACGAGATTATAGAAGAAGTGAAAAACCTGTTTGACAGCAATACCCCGATCTTTGCAATCTGTCTCGGGCACCAGCTGCTTGCCCTGGCTAACGGAGGGGACACCAGGAAGATGAAATACGGTCACAGAGGCGCGAACCATCCGGTGAAGGATCATAAAACCGGCAGGGTATATATCTCGACACAAAACCATGGGTATATGGTAATGGAAGAAAGCCTCGATCCGGAAATCGCGGAGATCAGCTTTACCAATGTCAATGACAGTACGGTGGAAGGCCTTCACTACCTTGGGAAAAATGTATTTTCCGTACAATTTCATCCGGAGGCCTGCGCGGGGCCGATGGATAGCGAGTTTTTATTTGACCGGTTTCTTCATATGATGGAGGTGCAAGCATAATGCCGAAAATAGATAGTATTAAGAAAGTATTGGTGATCGGTTCCGGCCCCATTATCATCGGCCAGGCGGCAGAGTTTGATTACGCAGGAACTCAGGCTTGCAGGTCCTTAAAGGAAGAGGGAATTACGGTTGTACTGGTCAATTCTAATCCTGCAACCATTATGACGGATAAGGAGATTGCTGATAACGTATATATCGAACCTCTGACTCCGGAATTTGTGAAACGGATTATTCTGAAGGAGAAGCCGGACAGCGTGCTTCCTACCTTAGGCGGCCAGGCAGCCTTAAATATCGCAATGGAGCTAGAGGAGTCAGGTTTCCTGATTGAAAATGATGTTAAGCTGATCGGCACCACCTCTGATACCATTAAAAAAGCGGAGGATCGTCTGGAATTCAAGAAGACGATGGAGAAGATCGGGGAACCCTGTGCAGCCAGCGAGGTAGTGACCACCGTGGATGCTGCTCTTAGGTTTGCAGACACCATCGGCTATCCCGTGGTGGTCCGTCCTGCTTATACCCTCGGCGGAAGTGGCGGCGGCATTGCAGCAGACCGGGAGGAATTGATCAGCATCTGCTCCAATGGGCTTAGATTGAGCCGCGTGGGGCAATGCCTGATTGAACGCTGTATCTCCGGTTGGAAGGAAATAGAATATGAGGTGATGAGGGACAGTAAGGGGAACTGCATCACTGTTTGTAATATGGAGAATATCGATCCGGTAGGTGTTCATACCGGGGACAGTATCGTCGTTGCCCCCTCCCAGACCTAAGGGGATAAGGAGTACCAGATGCTCCGGAGCTCCTCTCTTAACATCATTAATGAGCTGGGGATCACAGGAGGCTGCAATGTGCAGTTCGCACTGCACCCAGATACCTTTGAATACTGCGTTATTGAGGTAAATCCCAGAGTAAGCCGTTCCTCCGCACTGGCCTCCAAGGCAACAGGTTATCCGATTGCCAAGGTGGCGGCGAAGATTGCACTGGGCTATCACCTGGATGAGATTAAGAACGCTGTGACGAAGAAGACCTATGCCAGCTTTGAACCGACCCTGGATTATGTTGTTGTCAAGATCCCGAAATGGCCCTTCGATAAATTCATTACTGCGAAGAGATCCCTGACAACCCAGATGAAGGCTACAGGAGAAGTAATGGCCATCAGTACTAATTTTGAAGCTGCACTGATGAAGGCGCTGCGCTCCCTGGAACAGAATATCTACAGTCTCCGTCATGGAAATTATGCCAGCCTCACGACGGAAGAGATCCATACAGAGCTAAACCAGGTGGATGACAGGCGCTTATTTGTGATAGCAGAGGCGATACGCAGGGGGATAACCTACGAGGAGATTCATAGTATTACAAAGATAGATCTTTGGTTCATCGATAAGCTTGCGATCCTTGTGGAACAGGAGAAGAAGCTTGAGGAAGGCGAACTGACCACGGAACTGCTGGCGGAAGCAAAGCGTCTTGGCTTTCCGGATCGTGTCATAGCACAGCTTACGGGAAAGCCGGAGATTGAGATCAAAGCTCTCCGGAAGCAGAATGGAATTATTGCCGCCTATAAGATGGTGGATACCTGTGCCGCAGAATTTGATGCGGAGACACCTTATTACTATTCTTGCTTTGGAAGTATGAACGAAGTAGTGAAAACCGAAGGCAGACGTAAGATTATGGTGCTTGGCTCCGGCCCGATCCGTATCGGGCAGGGAATAGAATTCGATTACTGCTCGGTACACAGTGTATGGGCATTATCTAAGAGTGGTTGTGAGACGATAATCGTCAATAATAACCCGGAGACGGTCAGTACGGATTTTGATATCGCCGATAAGCTGTATTTTGAGCCGCTGACTCCTGAGGATGTGGAGAATATCGTGGAGCTGGAAAAGCCGGACGGTGCTGTAGTTCAGTTCGGTGGTCAGACAGCGATCAAGCTGACACAGGCATTGCTTCAGATGGGAGTTCCGATCCTGGGGACCTCTGCGGAGGATGTGGATGCAGCAGAGGACCGTAAGCTGTTCGACCAGATTCTTGAGAACTGTAAGATCCCTAGACCGGCTGGTAAGACCGTCTTTACCACGGAGGAAGCACTTGCTGCTGCTAATGAACTGGGATATCCTGTTCTGGTCCGCCCTTCCTATGTCCTGGGTGGGCAGGGGATGCAGATTGCGATTTCCGATGAGGATATCATCGAGTTCATGCGTATCATCAACCTGAATGTTCAGGAGCATCCGATCCTGGTCGATAAATACCTGATGGGAAAAGAGGTCGAGGTGGATGCCGTCTGTGATGGGGAAGATATCCTGATCCCGGGAATCATGGAGCATATAGAGCGTGCAGGAATACACTCCGGTGACAGCATCTCGGTCTATCCTTCCCGTTCCATCAGTCAGAGGGTTAAGGTAAATATCGTGAATTACACCAGGCTGCTGGCAAATTCCCTGCATGTGATCGGATTAATTAATATACAATTTATCGTACTAAAGGAACAGGTCTACGTCATCGAGGTAAATCCCAGATCCAGCCGTACGGTTCCCTATATCAGCAAGGTAACCAACCTTCCGATCGTGGATATCGCAACCAGGGTCATTCTTGGGGAGAAGATCAAGGGAATGGGACTGACCCCGGGATTATGGCCGGAATCCGAATATATCGCTATTAAGATGCCTGTGTTCTCCTTTGAGAAGCTCCGCGGAGCTGAGATCAGCCTGGGGCCTGAGATGAAGTCTACCGGAGAGTGCTTAGGAATCGCGAAGACCTTCCATGAGGCACTGTATAAGGCCTTCCTCGGTGCCGGTATAAATCTGCCGAAGCATAAGAGAATGATTATGACCTTGAAGGACTCCGATAAGGAGGAAGCAGTGGAGACAGGAAGACGCTTTGCTGCCCTGGGCTATGAGATCTATGCCACCGACGGAACCGCGGAGGTTTTACAAAAAGGCGGCGTTCCTGCCATAGTGACCGGTAAGATTGACGAGGAGAGCCCCAATATCATGGATCTCATCATGGAGCATAAGATAGATCTGGTCATCAATACGCCGACTCAGGGCAGGGAGAAAACCAGGGACGGTTTTATGATCCGCCGAGTATCCATTGAAACCGGAGTTACCTGTTTCACCTCCCTGGATACCGCCAATGCCTTACTCACCAGCATGGAAAATGAGGATCCGGAGGAACTGACTTTGGTGGATATCGCAAGTATTTAAAGTTTGTCACCTGACATGAAAAAGAAGCTTTGGCTTTCCGCATATACGGAATTCCAAAGCTTCTTTTTATAAGTAGTATTTCATGGCAAGTAAGCACTGGTTTCATGCTTGAAGTAAAATTCATAAAATTTACTTTGCAGGAATGATTTCCAGCCAATAGCCATCCGGATCACTGATGAAGTAGATTCCCATCCCGGGATTCTCATAGCAGATGCAGCCCATTTCCTTATGCTTCAGATATGCAGCCTCATAATCATCCGTGAGGAAAGCAAGGTGAATCTCATTGTCTCCAAGATTGTAAGGGCGATCCCAGTCCCTGAGCCAGGTCAGCTCAAGCTGGTGGCCTGAGTTTCCGTCACTGAGAAAGACGATGATAAATTCTCCTGATTGTGGAGAGTGGCGCTTTACCTCCTTTAGACCGAGGGCTTTCTCATAAAACTCTAAAGATTTGTTTAGATCTAAAACATTATAGTTATTATGTGCAAATTTAAAATTCATAAGGGAACCTTCCTTTCTAATAAATTGGTTGCTTTGAGCCATTATACCTGATGCAGAGAAATAAATCTACTAGATATTATCTGAACTCCTAGATATTACCCATAACAAAATATGAGGCAGGTATTTACCTGCCTCATAGACTTATGATATAGTATTATCTTGTAAAGGTTACGTAAGTCTAAAATTACTTCCGATTAATTCACGGTGGTCTTTGCTGCAAGCTCCTTACGGATAGCAGTCAGATTAAACCTGCCTTCTAAGAATTTATCCAATGACTCTACCAAGGTTTCGGTAGCCTTTGCAGTCGGTGCCGGAGTAGGTGTTGTGGTTACAACTGGCGCTGTACCGTTAAAGAACTCAGACAGAGCTGTGGTTAATGCATCCTCTGATATCATATTCAATTCGGAGTGATCATAAAAATAAGTCTCCAAAGGAAGAACATCTTCAGGATTTACCACAATCGTACTGCAGTAAGCAAATTTCGGCTTTCCATCCACGTTAAGAGCATCGATTTCGGCAAATAAATAGGTGAAGCCTACTTTCTTGCCGGTAGCACGTCCGCCAGGGGCGATGGAAGCGATAGTAGAATCATAACTGGAGAATCTGGCATTCTCAGCAGTATTGCTTGGTTTCATGATGACGCTTAAGGAATCGCTCTTCTCTACACCAAGGATAATTCTTGACCTTGTCATCTTAACACTGAAGGCCGGAGGGCCTACGGTGACATCGCAGGTTAAGCTGGTTGAATTCAAGCCGTCTTTAATGGTTGCGGTGATCGTAGTGTTACCTACCATCTTGGCATTGACGATACCATCTTCGCTAACAGAAGCAATTTCCGTATCAGCTGACTTGTAGCTGACCTTAGCATTTTCAGTTGTATTGTAAACTTTAAGGGGTAACGGAAATGTTTTTCCCTTAACCAATATAATGCTTTTTAGGTTCAGCCGGTAGTCATCGCTTTTTTCTTTTTCAACAGTAGTCGCATATGCAGTTTTTACTCCATCCGGCTTCAGATCCGGCAATGCAACTGTGAGAAAAAGGAATAAGCCCAAGGAGATAAAGCATTTAACAATATTCTTTTTCATGGTACTTCCTCCAGGTATTGGAAATTCCTTATGTCACATCCTATCTATTCTAATAAGAAGATATCATTTGTTTTTGTCAGAAAAGTGTCATTTTGTAAAAATTTTTATAATATCTGCGAATGGAATGGAATAGTAATATATGTAAAGTTTTTTCATAAGTTTTTCTACTTGTTTTATTCCTATGATTTAATATAATATAGATATAGTATTTTACATAAAGATTACAACTATGCAGAAAGAGAAACGGTTGGATGCCTGTTCCTATATCATCCGGCCTGCATTTACATGAGAAAAAGATACTTAAGGGGAGGATTTGAAGATGCAGCATATTCTTATCGCTGACGACAACCGCGACATTACCGACATCTTATCAACTTACTCGAAAATGGAAGGCTTTGAACCTGTAGTTGCAGGAGATGGAGAAGAAGCAATCAGACTGTTTACGGAATATAATCCTGAGGTAGTACTTCTGGATGTGATGATGCCGAAGGAAGATGGCTATGAGGTATGCAGGAAGATCAGAAGTAAGTCCAATGTACCTGTAATATTGATTACCGCACGGGGAGAGGATTTTGATAAGATAATGGGACTTGATATCGGGGCCGATGATTACATCGTAAAACCCTTCAGCCCCAGAGAGGTAATGGCCAGGGTAAGGGCAGTAATGAGAAGAATGACCAAGGCCACAAAGGAAACTTCACCGGAAAACCTGATTACAGTCGGGAATCTTGAGATTAATCTGGAGGAGTATACCCTACATATCGGTGGGAAGAAAATCGCACTGACTAAGAAAGAAATTGAAACCATGTGGACCCTGGCAACCAATCCGAACAAGGTATTTACCAGAGATAATCTGTTGGACAGCTTGTGGGGATTTGATTATTTCGGGGACAGCAGAACGGTTGATTCCCACATCAAACGCCTTAGGGCGAAGCTTGACGCCGAAGATCATCCTACCTGGACGATCAAAACCATCTGGGGTGTGGGTTACAAATTTGAAATAGCTGAAAAATAATAGAATAGCCTATGGCAGCCGAAAAGTATGAAGACAGCAGCTTCATACTTTTCGGCTTGTGTAAGGAAATCAGGACAAGCACTCAGTCCGTAAAAACGGAGGCAATTATGTCAAAAGAAAACAAGGTACCTATCTACAACAGATTATTTTTTAAACTATACCTGAATTATGCCGTCATGCTATTAGTTACTGCGGTCCTGATTTGTTTTATTTTTATCAGGCTTTATGAAAATACTACTATGGCGAATAACAGGGTACAGGTTCAAGAGCAGGCCGAGAATTATGCTTCCATGATAACGAATGAATTCATCAGTAATGAAAAATATCGTGAGTATCTGGATATTAATAATAAGTTGACAGAAATCATGGGCTTGGATATCTGGACGATTCCCAATCCTAAGGCAAAACATCCGATGGATGAGAGGCTTACAACAATTTCAACTGAAGAATTAACGGAATTAGAAGATTATAAGGACTATATCTATCTGGTTGACAGAGCATTTAATAATGAGTCGGAATACAGCTATAATTATGATGAGATCTATCAGGCTCAGACGATAACCATGGCAGTTCCGATCTATGGCTTGAACCGGGATGAGGTAGTGGGAGCTGTACTTTTAAAATCTCCGGTAACAGAATTGAAGGATATTCTTAACGGAAGCTTAAGAGTAATCATTTACAGCAGTGTGGCTGCTTTGGCTATTTCCTTCATTATCATAATTGTATTTGCAACAGAGCTGGCACTTCCTATCTCAAGGATGAGATTAACTGCGCTGGAGCTGGCAGCCGGGAATTACAACAGTAAAACGGGTATCAGCCGGAAGGATGAGATCGGCGACCTGGCTAAAACTGTGGACATCCTGTCCGAGAAGCTGATGGAGAATGATATCCAGAGAAAAAATCTGGATCAGATGCGGCTAGATTTCTTCGCAAATGTTTCCCATGAGCTCAGAACACCGATTACGGTACTTAGGGCATATACGGAGACTTTGGTGGATGGAGTCGTACAGGAGTAGGAAAAGGTTGAACAGTACTATGACCGTATGCTATCAGAATGTAAAACGATGGAGAGATTAGTCGGGGATCTGTTGCTGCTTTCTAAGATGCAAAATCCGGATTTTGCGATAGAAAAAGAACCGGTAAATCTCGTCCAAGTATTTGATGATATCATCCGAAGTGCCGGAGCAATCGCTGAGAAGAAGAATATCTCCATTGAAGTGGTGAAGGACAACCCCGTATTGATGATGCACGGAGACTATGACCGCCTGAGGCAGATGCTCATGGTAATCCTTGATAATGCCATTAAGTTTTCAAACGAAAACAAAACCGTTCACATAAATTTATTAAAGAAGGACAAAATAATAGTGTCGATCAGAGATGAAGGAATCGGAATTGAACCCTGCGATATTACCAACATCTTTGAAAAGTTCTATAAGACAAACCTTCGCCAAAATGCCAGCGGAACTGGGCTGGGCCTGGCGATTGCAAAGCAGATAGCGATAAAACACGGGGGCAGTATTGAGGTAAGCTCGACCCCTGGAGTAGGAAGTACTTTCGTATTTACATTCCCTATTGAGGAACTGAATTTCTAAGAAATACCTATCAAAAAAAAGATAAAAACCTTGAATCACGGAGGAAAATACGGTATAATAAATGTATCAGAAATCCTGGGATGTACGATACTCCTGTTATTTTGAACCTACATGATATAATAAGGGATTCCTACATTTGTAAGTGGATGTCAGGCCACCGTTTGCAGTGGAAGGCAGAAGCTTACATGCGGTTACCCACCTAGCTTGGCTAGGAGTCAAAATACAGGAACCGGCATTTTGGGTATAATACTAATGAGAAAAGGCGGCTACGGCCGCTTTCTTGCGTGAAAGCAGAGTGAGCATACACTCTATCTCATAGAACCGGAAAACGGTCACGTTTTCCGGTTAACAACAAGACACCCGCTCCATGCAAGCTCGCTTGCAATGGGCGGGTGTCTTGTTGTTAACTGAAAATGCAAAGCATCGCCAGTTCTATGAGATAGAGGGGAATGCGAGCGGCGGGACGCACTGCTTTGGTTTTACCTGGGTGCGCCTGCCACCCCTGCAAGCCTCGCTTTCCCTGGTTGCGTGCAACGAAACTTTCACTTGTTTTTTCCTATGCAGAATTCTATAATAATCATAGGTGTTTTTGTCGATGATAATACATAAAGCCACAAATGAGCAGATAGGAGATAAAAATGAAGCATGGATTTCTTCGTGTTGCGGCGGCCACCCCGAAAATCAGGGTTGCAGACTGCATCTACAACGCAGGAAATATAATAGATATGATAGAGACGGCGGAACAAAAGGGCGCAAAGCTGATTGTTTTTCCTGAGTTGTCGGTCACCGGATATACCTGTGGGGATCTGTTCCTTCAGGAGACGCTGCTCCGTAATGCATACGAGCAAGTCGTAAGGATTGCTGAGTCTACCGTGGGAAAAGAGCTGGTAGCAGTCGTAGGCTTTCCATATCAGAGACAAGGTAAGCTTTATAACACAGCTGCAGTTCTCCAGAACGGTAAGGTGCTTGGTCTGATTCCGAAGCTGAGTATCCCGAATTACTCGGAGTTCTATGAAGCAAGACATTTTACCTCAGGTAATCAGGATACGGTGAAGGTAACTTTTATGGGAGAAGAGATCGACTTTGGCTCCAGAATTCTGTTCCAATGCCGTAATATGCCGGATTTTACTCTGGGAGTCGAGATCTGTGAGGATCTGTGGATTCCGTTATCACCCGGGATTTCCCACTGTGTGGCCGGAGCTACGGTAATTGCTAATCTGTCCGCCAGTGATGAACTGACCGGTAAGGATGAATTTCGGAGAGACCTGGTGAAGAGCCAGTCTGCAAGACTCGTTTGCGGATACATCTATTCCGATGCGGGAGAAGGGGAATCCACAACGGATCTGGTCTTTGCAGGGCATAACCTGATCGCGGAGAATGGTGCTTTGTTAGCCGAGACAACACCCTTTGAGAATGGCATGATCATGACTGAGCTGGATCTGGGTAAGCTGAGGAGTGAGCGCAGAAGAATGAATACCTATCTGGGACAGAATACGGATACCTATACGGTAATTCCATTCTCCTTCAGGGAGGGTAATTACGTATTAGAAGAGATAGAACTGACCAGAGGAATCGATCCTGCTCCATTCGTGCCCTCGGAGAAAACTAACCGGAACAAGCGCTGCAGGGATATTATCAATATACAGGCACTGGGCTTAAAAACCAGACTCGAGCATACAGGAATTAAGTCTGCTGTGATCGCTATCTCCGGCGGCCTGGATTCGACGTTGGCGCTGTTAGTGACAGTGAAAGCCTTCGAGCTTCTGAAGCTGGACAAGAAAGGGATTATCGCCGTGACGATGCCCTGTTTCGGGACCACGGACAGAACTTACCGGAATGCACTTCAACTTATGGAATGCCTGGGAGTAACGATACTTGAGATTCCGATCGGCGAAGCGGTGGAACTTCATTTCCGGGATATCGGACAGGATAAGAATCAGCATGATATTACCTATGAGAACAGCCAGGCGCGAGAAAGGACCCAGGTCCTGATGGATCTGGCAAACCGATATAACGGTCTTGTGATCGGAACCGGGGATATGTCGGAGCTGGCGCTAGGTTGGGCGACCTATAATGGTGACCATATGTCCATGTATGGGGTGAACTCCTCTGTTCCTAAGACTCTGGTGCGGTTTCTGGTATCCTACTTTGCGGAGCTAACGTTAGATCCGAAGCTATCAGAGGTACTGACGGATATTCTCGAAACTCCTGTCAGCCCTGAGCTGCTGCCTCCGAAGGAAGGAGAAATCTCACAGAAGACAGAGGATATTGTCGGTCCCTACGAGCTGCATGATTTCTTCCTATATTATATTCTGCGTTTCGGGTATGAGCCGGCGAAGGTTTACCGTCTGGCTAAACTCGCCTTCCGGGGAAGCTATCCCGAGGAAGTAATTTTAAAATGGCTAAAGGTATTTTATCAAAGGTTCTTCACTCAGCAGTTCAAGCGCTCCTGCCTTCCGGACGGTCCTAAGGTAGGCAGTGTCTCGGTATCTCCGAGGGGTGATTTGAGAATGCCCAGTGATGCATCGGCTGCCATATGGATGAAGGAGCTTCAGAAACTGCAATAAAGATCAGGTGCTGCGTGAGAAACCTAAGCACCATTACATAGAAGTGGAAGGATAAACATAGGAGGATGAATTATGGCACTAAAGATTATCACGGATTCAGCATCGGATACTCCGAAATGGGTGATCGAGAAATATCAATTACATGTAATCCCGACCCCGGTGGTTATTGACGAGAAGGATTATTTTGATGGCAAGACAATTGTACCTGAGGAGTTTTATGATATTTTAAGAAGTGGCAAGGATGTGAAGACCTATCATATCAATTCCCAGATGTTCTATGATAATTTCCTGCCTTACGCCAAGGATAAGGATGAGGTCATCTATCTGTGCTTCTCGACCGGAATTGCAGGAACCTTCAATGCTGCAAATATCGCTAAGACAGAATTGCTGGAACAATATCCGGATTTTGATCTTACAATCATCGATACAAAGTGTGCCTCCCTGGGCTTCGGACTTGCGACGAATTATGCGTTACTGATGTTGAAAAACGGTGCCTCCAAGCAGGAGATCATCGATGGGATCGAATGGCACTGCGGACATATGGAGCATATCTTCACTGTAAATACTCTGGAATATCTGCTGAAGGGCGGTCGCTTAAGTAAAACCTCCGCAATCGCAGGAAGCCTGTTGGATATTAAACCGATTATCCAGGTAAATGATCTGGGAGCTTTGGAATCCATCGAGAAGGTCAGAGGAAGACAGAAATCGCTAAAGCGTCTGATTGAGATTGTCGGTGAGAGAGGGAAGGATCTGGAAAATCAGATGATTGGCATAGCACATGGAGATGATGCTAAGACAATGGAATTCATGAAGGAGCAGCTTCGAACGACCTTTGGCTGTAAGAGCTTCATGGACAATTATGTGGGATGTGCGATCGGTGCCCATACAGGCCCCGGAATTATCGGCATCATTTTCCTAAACGAGACTTCACCCTATAAAAAATATTTTAGCGAATAATTTAATACAATTACATAATACAGAAAGGGCTGTTTTAAAATTTCAACCCAAACCTAAGAAATTTTGAAACGGCCCTTTCACTCACAGTACAACGTTCTGAAACAGCTGCCTGGAGGTGTGGGACAGGAGACTGTTGCAGAACGTCGTACTAAGAAGGCGCTATGTAAGAATAGTCAGGGTGTAACCTTGGCTTTGTCAAGTGCAACCTTGATGGCTTCAATCAGGAGAGTCTGTGTGTATCTGCTGTCGTCTGACAGCTCTACCTGATCGATTGGGACATCCTCGTATAGCTGAAGAGCTATCTCTTCTAAGGAAGGCTCAACGAGAGGATACATCGTAGTTATGGTATCATCAATATTTACGATGCGTACATTGTTGATGTGGTTCTCGTCAAGAACTA
>JAEZJW010000073.1 GCA_023415595.1 Bacillota bacterium | reverse complement strand
ATGCATACCAGCTCATATCAAAGACAACACGGGAAGCCGCCACATAAGCTATCTTCGTATCACCGATGGTATAATAAACAGGAGCCTTCGCCCTATTGAGGGTATCCCCGGCGCCGACATAATCAATAGCGGCATTCTCCAGCGTGGAGAAGGTATCTATGAGTGCCTCCATGCCAAAATCCAAGGCGTGATTATTGGCGAGGGAAACGATGTCCACACCCATTTCCTTTAATATGTTTACCCGGTCAGGAGTAGCCCGGAAGGTATAGGATTTATCCTGTGCCTCCGTACCACGGAGGCTGTAAGCGAACTCATTATTCAGCATCATAATATCTGCAGTGGTCATCTCCTCTATGAGATCAGGAGAGATGCAGCCAAGGATCCCCTGTCCTTCGCTGTCGTATCGGGATACGGGTTTGGAGTCCTCATCCAGATTGATGTCCCCTGCAAAGGCCAGTATAATTGGCTCCTTCGCCAAAGGTGTTGGCGTAGCAGTGGGAGCAGCGGAGGGAGCGGGAGTAGGTGATATCAGATCTGTTACGGTAAAATCTCCACCCGGGTTCGGAACACCGGTATCAGATGCAGAAGCAATGATAGTTGAGTCGGGATTCCCTGCCGGCTCACCGGCCTCCGCTAATTCGGTATCTGCAAGAGAGGTATCCTTCTCTTCCTGGAGACGGAAGGAGTAGAGGATAACACCTGACAACAGGATTAATGACAGAAGACCTGCCACGGCAAAGATCCATAAACTTTTCTTATACATAAGCCTTTCCCTTCTTAAAGCAAGCGAATATTCGGAAGTCGTTAAAACTTTTCCTGAAACCGCTACGAAAAAAATCCTCTTACCATACAACAATTATGCCATGAAGGTAAGAGGAATATGTTATTATTATTTGATTACTTACGTCTTAGTCTTTTCAAAAAGCCCTTCTTCTCCGGCTTGACTTCAAGGCCGCTTCTTAAGCCTTTGACATCCATGATATAGATGCCGCTGATCACTGCCTTAACTTCCTTCTTCACAGGAATCAGATCAAAAATCTTAGCATCACACACAAGGGACATTACCTTTGGTCCTATCTTAGCTTTTACAATCGGTACTTTGGAGGCACGCATATACTTTGGTGTCTGATCCAGGACCATTTTCGGAAGATTGGCTTCCTTCATCTTCATCTTCTTCTTATCGATTACCAGAATGGAGAAGGTCTGAGCAGCAGCCTTCATCTGTGCTTCGGAGGCTTCCTGCTTCTTCTGAAGCTTTCTTCCCACGAAATACAGAGTGACAAATACAGCTAATACTACAACTGCCACTATAATTAATACGGTAATAACGGTTCCCATGAATTATGTACCTCCTAATTTGTACGTATTCAATTCGCCCTGTTCAGGGCAACGTTTATTGTATCATCTTTTTACCGAAAAATAAATAGGTAAATATAAAATTAACTCTTATAAATTCGACAAGCTATCAAAGATGAGTATTCTTCGCCTGCATATCCCGAATGATCTCCTGAACATAGGTTCCAAGAAACTTGCGCTGTTCCTTATCTAGGCTGTCAGGATAAATCGGCTTGCCAAATTCCATTACTACATGGGTTGGTTTGATCTTAGGAAAATGGTTTTCAAAGATATCATCCGTATTGGACAATGCAACAGGAATAATGGCACAGCCTGTCTTCTCGGCGATCTTAAAGCTGCCTTCTTTAAAGGGAAGCATCTCCTTCCCGTGATTCCTAGTTCCCTCCGGTGATATAAATACAGAATAACCTGATTTAATCTGTTCTATTCCCTTAAGGACTGTTTTCAAACCCTGCTTAATATCCTCCCGGTCTAAGAAGAGGCATTGTATTAACTGCATCCAGGTTTTAAGAATTGGGATTTTAGCAATCTCCTTCTTTGCCATGAAGCCTGTCAAGGTAGGGAGGGAAACATAGGCGATCGGAACATCAAAATAGCTCCTGTGGTTAGCTATATACAGTATCGGTTCGTTCTTCGGTATATTTTCTAAACCAATAACAGTCCTTTTCACTCCGGAGATAAACAGGATCACATGGAATGCCCGTACTACGATCCATTGCGAGCTGGCCACCATAGCCCTATACTTAAATCTTCCGATGATGTATTCAATCAGGAAGAGTGGAATACTGATGATAAAGAATACAAGCAGAAACAGCAGAGCAATTAACAGGCGCATAAATACCTCCAAAACATGTTAGGATGAAATGTTAAATGTCAAAAAGAGACTTCAGGATTATAGTATAGCATAATAATCCATAAAAATCTCTTTTTTCTTACGAAATGCAGTTATGCATTGTTGACTTTAAGAATTAGGAATACTTGTGCCGGTAACTCCGAGAAAATTCTCCACAGTATCACCTTCCAGCGCTTCGCCGGCTGTGTCCGGGTCGTCCGAGGGGCTGATGGCTCCTGGGGTGATTACGGGCAGTGGACTTTCAGGATCAGCTTCTTCTGATATGCCCTCATCGGGAATCTCCGTATTCTCTTCCGTCTCTGTTCCATCCTCCACGGGAGCTTCAGTATTCTCGTCACCGTCCAAGTCTTCCTCCGGGAGCTCATCCGTACCATCTGCGATGCCGTCTCCATCCAGATCATCCACAAAGCCATCCCCATCCAGATCTCCGGGTACGGGTGACGGGGTCACTTCCGGAGTAGGTGTAGGTGTTACAGGGGGAACATAATTGATCAGCTCTGCGTATTTTGTCTCAAAATCAAAGTCCTTACTGGGGGTATAATGATAATATTCCTCCAGGGTCATATTATTCGTGAAGAGATAGTTTGCCAGATCCTTGCCAACATAACGGATATGCCAGGGTTCATAGGCATAGCCGGTCAAATCGGACCGGTTCTTGGGGTACCGTATGATGTAACCGAAGAAATGGGCATTCTCGGCAAGCCATTTACCCTCCGCACAGTTAGCGAAGGTTGTAATCAGCCGGTACTTCATCTGCTTGGTAGATACATCGATAGAGAGGCCGGTCTGGTGCTCGCTGGTTCCGGGGACAGCAGAATATTTCAGGGTATGCTTTTTCCCCTTTTTTACAATATTATCTTTAAAGATACCGGTTTGTCTGGCATAGGAACGGTATCCGGATACTCCGTACAGGGTATATCCATCCGCCTGAGCAGCGGCGAACAGCTGCTCCAATGCGGCTGCTGCGTCCGCCCTGAGAAGCTTCCTCTCATCATATCCTGCAAGGTCAAATAAAACATTTGGAATAACCAAATCCCCGGGTACATAATTCTCAGGCAATGCATATTCCTTATTTACGAAGACAGTAATACTGGAAGGCTCCAGATCCATTTCAGTAGCAGGAGTCCAGGGTATTGTGGCAGGATTATTTTCATCCATATTTGTTGCATCCTCATTACTTTTATTATCATCATATTCAAAGATGGGAGGAATATATGTATAATTACCGGAATTCTCTTCTTCCTGATTATTATGAATAATATCTTCGGTCGGTACAGTCATGGCAGAAGCGGTACCGGGATTAGTTGATTTATGTTGGCGGTCTGTTATCAGATTATAAGCTAAGAAGCCTGACAGGGACAGCATGACAGCTGTTGCCGAGGCGATTACAATCTTACCCTTATTCAAACAGAATCCCTCCTTTTCCTTAAGCTAAATACAGTATATCATATAGGAGGCAAAAAACCAGCAGATTGTCTTAAAATCTGCATGAAAAATTTGTCAGCTCTGACCTTCGTTATAGCTGTCAAGAAGCTGGGTCTTCAACTGATACAGCTTGTTGGACAGATCAACATAGACGATATGGGGATTCACAAGGCGCCTTGCCTCATCCCAAAGGGAATCCTGTTCCTTGGTACAATAGGCCCGGATCTCCATGACGGAAGGAGAACTGTAGACACAATTACCCTGAAGAAATACAGGGACCAGAAGCTCACGCAGGGTATAGGAACCCGGCTCCAGATAAGTCTTCTTCCAGGTAGCTAAGGGGTCGAAGAGCAGCAGGGGCATGTCCTCGGTATAGGTTTCATCGGCGAGAGTAATCATATCCGCCTTGATCTTGCCGCTTTCCCTCTCATAGATGCGGTAAATCTTCTTGTTGCCGGGGTTGGTGATCTTCCACTGATTCTCTGAGAGCTTTATTTTAGGGATGAATTTCTCCCCCTTCTTTATGGCAGCCAGTTTATAGACGCCACCGAAGGAAGGGCAGTCTCTGGATGTGATCAGCTTCGTGCCGACACCCCAGGAATCTATTCTTGCTCCCTGAGTCTTGAGGGAATCTATGATATACTCGTCCAAATCACTGGAAGCTGTTATGGCAGCATCCGGGAAGCCGGCTGCATCCAGCATTTTTCTGGCTTTCTTGGAGAGGTAAGCGAGATCCCCGCTATCCAGACGGATCCCGTATTTCACCGGCATCTTCCCCTTTTCCTTCAGCTCCTGGAAGACCTTAATCGCATTCGGAACTCCGCAACGGAGGGTATCAAAGGTATCCACCAGAAGGGTGGTATTCTGGGGATATAGTTCGGCATATTTACGGAAGGCGGTAAGCTCGTTTTCAAAGCTCATGATCCAGCTGTGAGCATGGGTACCTAAGGCCGGCATATCATATAGCTTCGCGGACAGCACATTACTGGTACCGATACAGCCTCCGATGACTGCAGCTCGCGCACCCAGGGTTCCGGCATCCGGACCCTGCGCTCTGCGAAGGCCGAACTCCATGACCGGTTCTCCCTGCGCGGCATATACCACGCGGGAAGCCTTAGTTGCTATCAGGCTCTGATGATTGATGATATTTAAGAGCGCTGTTTCCACCAGCTGGGCCTCCATGATCGGAGCAATGACCTTCACGATCGGCTCCATCGGGAATACTACGGTCCCCTCGGGAACGGCATAGATGTCTCCGGTAAAACTGAAATCCTTCAGATAAGACAGGAAATCCTCCTCGAAGACCTTCAGGCTCCTTAAATATTCAATGTCATCCTCTGAAAACCGGAGATTCTTGATATAATCCATCAGCTGCTCCAGACCGGCACAGATAGCGTATCCGCCTCCGCTGGGATTCTCACGGTAGAATGCGTCGAATACTACGATATCATTATTTTTATTATTAAAATAACCCTGCATCATGGTTAGTTCATAAAAGTCAGTTAATAAGGTCAGATTTTGATTACCCATAGGATTCTCCTTATACATGTCTATTGTTTCGATTTTCCAATACTCAGATTTAGTTTTATCATCATATCACAACATATACCTAAATCTTAAAATAGTCAAGCTTGTAGTATCACAGAATTGAACCTCCGAACGGATAAGTTTGCCCATTTTCATAGGAAGATGTAGGCAGTACCGTAAAACAAGCTCGATTTTCGGTATCTGCCCACACTCCCTATGTATGGGCGCACTTATCCTGTCTGTGGTCAACCGCAAAAGGCTTTTCTGATGATCTCCTTGCATGTGTCTGCATCGCATCAAAGCATCGTCATATGGTGGCTCAGTAAATCGATGTACAGAATCCCGTTCCCCTGAAGCATTTGAAAAAGGGTCCAATATGGGAATTTCAAGAAAACTATTGACAATGATAGATTTATATACTATTATAAACAAAAATTGATAAAAGCGTTGACGGAGAGAGTAGGCATCCCGCAAAATTTCCAGCGAGCCGGAGATAGTGTAAGCCCGGTATGAGTAGCAGATGAACGAAAATCACTCCCTAGCTGCAAGATCCAAAGGCAATCACCCTGCCAAGTAGGTTAAGCCGGTATCTACCGTTATTCGGATAATGTATGGATGCAGTATACTGCAGAGTACGTGAAACAGGTGGTACAATGAAAGCATATGCTCTCATCCTTTTTCGGATGGGAGCTTTTTTATTTAATAGGAAATCACGTCCTATTACATAAAAATGCTCCGCAGGATGCTTTGTTCTTTAAAAAATCGAATCGAATTTCCTTAAATTAAAATGTTAATAAAAAACACCGGATATGGTGAAACCTAACAGTAAGACTTGGACAGAAATGTATTTGGCAGCAGTAACGCATCTATAAGGAGGAGAATGGCATGTACGATAAGGTATCTACGGATTTGAACTTTGTCGAAAGAGAGAAGAAAACAGAGCAGTTCTGGAAGGATCATAAGATTTTTGAGGCCAGCATCGAGGAGAGAAAGGATGGGGAAACCTTCACCTTCTATGACGGTCCGCCGACCGCCAACGGCAAGCCGCACATCGGCCACGTATTAACGAGGGTTATTAAGGACATGATTCCCAGATACCGTACGATGAAGGGCTATAAGGTGCTCCGTAAAGCCGGCTGGGATACCCATGGACTTCCGGTGGAGCTGGAGGTAGAGAAGAAGCTTGGCATCAACGGGAAGGACCAGATTGAGGCATATGGTCTTGAGCCTTTTCTTCAGGAGTGTAAGGAAAGTGTATGGAAGTATAAGGGCATGTGGGAGGACTTCTCCGGAACTGTTGGTTTCTGGGCTGATATGGAGGATCCCTATGTTACCTATCATAATGAATATATCGAATCCGAGTGGTGGTCATTAAAGCAGATCTGGGAGAAGGGACTGTTATATAAGGGCTTTAAGATCGTACCCTATTGTCCGAGATGCGGAACCCCTCTATCCAGCCATGAAGTTGCTCAGGGCTATAAGGATGTGAAGGAGAAGTCCGTCATCGCTAAATTCCGTCTGAAGGGAACGAAGGATGAATATATCCTGGCTTGGACCACAACTCCTTGGACCCTTCCCTCTAATGTCGGCCTCTGTGTCAATCCGGAGGAGACCTACGTGAAGGTTAAGGTATCGGTAGATGCGAAGGGAAATGTCCTGAAGAAGGATGGCTGCTCCTGCGGACATGATCATGGACACAAGCATGGTAATGGTGGGGAGCAGGAAGCACCTGTGGCAGCTGGAACGGAGAAGTACATCCTGGCGGAAGCTCTGCTGAATGTTCTGGAAGGGGATTATGAGGTACTGGAAACCTATACCGGTAAGGAGTTAGAGTATACGGAATATGAGCCGTTATTTGATTATGCTAAGCCGGATAAGAAGGCCTTCTACGTAACCTGTGATAATTATGTTACTCTGTCGGATGGTACCGGTGTTGTTCACATTGCACCCGCTTTCGGTGAAGACGATAACAGAGTCGGTAAGGTATACGATTTACCTTTCGTTCAGCTGATTGACGGCAAGGGAGAATTTAAGCCTGAGGCGACCGATTTTGCAGGCATGTTCTGTAAGGAAGCCGATGAGCCCATTATGAAAGCACTCGCGGCAAAGGGCTTATTATTCAAGATCCTGAAGTTCGAGCACAGATACCCGTTCTGCTGGCGCTGTGATACTCCCCTGATCTACTATGCACGAGAATCCTGGTTCATTCAGATGACTGCTGTACGGGAGGAATTGATTGCCAATAACAACACGATCAACTGGATGCCGGAAAGTATCGGCCAGGGACGCTTTGGCGACTGGCTGAAGAACGTTCAGGATTGGGGCTTATCCCGTGACCGTTACTGGGGAACGCCGCTTCCGATCTGGGAATGCGAGGATGGTCACCGTCATTGTATTGGAAGCATTGCAGAGCTGAAAGCCATGTCCGATGATTGTCCGGAGGATATCGAACTGCACCGTCCATTCATTGATAATGTAACCATCAAGTGTCCGGAATGCGGCAAGACGATGACCCGTGTGAAGCCGGTAATCGACTGCTGGTATGATTCCGGTTCAATGCCGTTTGCACAGTGGCACTATCCATTTGAGAATAAGGAAATCTTCGAGGATAATTTCCCGGCTGATTTCATCAGTGAGGCAGTGGATCAGACCAGAGGCTGGTTCTATTCCCTGTTGGCAATCTCCACGCTGATCTTTGGTAAGTCACCGTTTAAGAACTGTATCGTACTTGGGCATGTACAGGATGAGAACGGCCAGAAGATGTCCAAATCCAAGGGAAATGCTGTGGATCCCTTCGATGCACTGGAGAAGCATGGAGCGGATGCGATCCGCTGGTACTTCTATATCAACTCCGCATTATGGCTGCCGAACCGCTTCCACCATGGCGCGGTAACCGAAGGCCAGAGAAAATTCATGGGTACTCTCTGGAATACCTATGCCTTCTTCGTACTATATGCGAACATCGACCAGTTCGATGCGACAAAATATAAGCTGGAATACGATAAGCTTCCGGTAATGGATCAATGGCTGCTTTCCAAGCTGAACACCCTGATCAAATCTGTGGATGAGCACCTGGATAACTACAGGATTACAGAGGGTGCAAGAATGCTGGCTGACTTCGTGGATGAGCTTTCCAACTGGTATGTCAGAAGAAGCAGGGAACGCTTCTGGGCAAACGGAATGCCCCAGGATAAGATCAATGCTTATATGACTCTCTACACCGCTCTGGTCGAGGTATGTAAGACGGCTGCGCCTTTTATCCCGTTCATGACCGAGGAAATCTATCAGAACCTTGTGATAAATATCGATCCGAAGGCACCGAAGAGTATCCACCTTTGCGATTTTCCTTCCTATAAAGAAGAGTATATCAATAAGGAGCTGGAAGAAAATATGGAAGAGGTCCTGGAGGTTGTCGTTCTCGGCCGTGCCTGCAGAAATGCAGCAAACATCAAGAACCGTCAGCCGATCGGCAGGATGTATGTGAAGGCTGATGCGAAGCTTTCCAGCTTCTATAAGGATATCATCGCAGAGGAGCTGAATGTGAAGGAGGTTCTGTTCACAGATGATGTAAGGGCCTTTACTTCTTACAACTTCAAGCCTCAGCTGAAGACCCTGGGACCGAAATTCGGTAAGCAGCTTGGTGCAATCCGTACCATTTTAGCCGAGCTGAACGGGAATATGGCAATGGATGAGATCAATGCTACCGGCAAATTAAAGATCAATCTGGAGGGATCCGAGGTTACTCTTGATCAGGAGGATCTGTTGATTGAAGCTGCACAGACAGAAGGCTTTGTTTCCGATTCCAATTATGGCATTACCGTAGTACTGGATACTAACCTGACTGAGGAACTGATTGAAGAAGGCTTTGTCCGCGAAATCATCAGTAAGATACAGACCATGCGTAAGGACGCAGACTTCGAGGTGATGGATCATATCCGTGTATCCATGGAGGGTAATGACAAGGTGAAGGCCGTCATGGAGCGTAATATCGAGGAGATCAAATCCGAGGTAATGGCTGACTTACTCCAGCTTGACGGGGCACAGGGCTTCACAAAGGAATGGGATCTGAACGGCGAGAAGGTTACTCTGGGTGTGGAGAAGTTGTAGAATACGGCTTATTTGCTGTAATATCGACAGTCCGTGCGGTCATTTTATAATCGATTTCTGAAGTTTCGTTTACTTTCAAGCTTTTTTGTTATATAATTAAGCTGTAAACCGAATAACTCCATAGGAATAATCAGAAAGGTTGTGATTCCATGAAACTGATTTATGTGATAGTACGCAATATAGATAGCGGTGATGTAACCCAAGCCTTGAATAAGCACGGCTTCTATGTGACTAAGCTGGCTTCTACCGGAGGTTTCTTAAGGGAAGGCAATACGACCTTAATGATCGGAACAGATGCTGAGAAGGTAGATGAGGTTATAACAATCGTCAAGAACACCTGCGGCCCGAGAAAACAGATCATATCCAACCCCATAGGACCAGGCGAGTATGCAGCAATGAATGTGGTTGTAAATGTAGGCGGAGCTACCATATTTGTTACAGATGTGGATCGCTTCGAGAAGATCTGAGGTCTTCCATATTTAAATAACGATGTAATTTAAGTCACTAAGATAAGCTTGCCCCCCGGAATCTGCGGTATCGACGGATATCGCAGATTCCGGGGTTTTACTTGCTTTATCGCAGTATATGCAACCTTAACTAAATCTGAAATATTTGTGAAATAACGTTTTAAAGCTATCTTTTTTACTGTAAATGTGATATAACCAAAGGAGCACTTTAATTTAGTTCGGAGCGCATAATTTAGCCGGGCGGGAAATGGAAAGGAATAACTTAGATGAAAAAAAGAATACTATATGTGGCAGTGAGTATGGGCATAATATTACTGGCTGCAGGCTGCAATAAGAAGGATGAAAGCAAGCAGGAGGAAGCTACTCCGACACCCGTAGTAACAGTGAGTCCTGAAGATACCGAGGATGGTGTAGGAACGGCCGATAATACAGAAGATAGCACAACAGACAACGCAACCGCAGAAGAACCGGAATATCTTGTGAACGAACTGGTTAAGGGAGAATATAACGTAAATGACTTTATTACCTTAGGACAGTATAAGGGCATAGAAGTATCAGTTGCACCCGTAGCGGTTACAGAGGAGGACATTCTGTTAGCGATCCAATCCGAGCTTGGTGGAAACAGTGGAACCCTTGAAGAGGTTACCGGACGTGCCGTTAAGCGTGGAGATACCGTTAACATTGATTACGAAGGTCTGAAGGATGGCGTTGCTTTCGAAGGGGGTACCGCTGCAGGCTACGATCTGATGATCGGATCTGCATCCTTTATTCCCGGCTTCGAGGATGGCTTAATCGGAGCGAAGACCGGTGACAAGCTGGACGTTAATGTTACCTTCCCGGAAGATTACGGCTCTGAAGATCTGGCAGGAAAGCCGGTTGTGTTCAAGGTTACAGTGAACAAGATCCAGGAGTATAAGTTAACAGAGGAATATGTTACAACAAATACTGATTATGCGACAGTAGACGCTTATAAAGCCGGTATCAAGGACAACCTGATGAAAGAGAAGGAAGAAAGCAGACAGGCTGAAATTGAGAACAGCATATATAACAATATCTTGACAGCCTCTAAGATCAGCTCCTTACCTCAGACACTGCTTGATTATTATAAAAATGATATGAAGGTCTACTACACTAACTTTGCTATGGCTTACGGTATGGATTTTGCGGGCTTCTTAGCCGCTTCCGGAGTAACTGAGGAGCAGTTTGATAAGGATACCACAGGCTATGCAGAGAGTATGGCCAGGAGGGATTTGATCTATGGTGCTATCATCAAGGCAGAGGGTATCGAGCTGTCCGAGGATAAGTTCAATGAGCAGGCAGCACTCTTAGCTACGGAATATGGCTATGAAAGCACACAGGACTTTATGGCTGAAGCAGATCCTGACATTCTTAAAGAAGAGATTTTAATGAATATGGTAACGGATCTCATCGTAGCAGAAGCAATTGTGAAATAATACAGTAAAGAAGGATTTATGATAAAAGAATTTTTACCTATTAGTAAGAATGATATGGTACAGAGGGGATGGACACAATGTGACTTTGTCTTCGTGACAGGGGATGCCTATGTGGACCATCCCTCCTTTGGTCCGGCAATTATCAGCAGATTGCTG
>JAEZJW010000053.1 GCA_023415595.1 Bacillota bacterium | reverse complement strand
AATAATAAAACCAATTGTGATAGAATAAACCTCGTCACTGATGCGGATGTGGCGGAATGGCAGACGCAGCAGACTCAAAATCTGCCGAGGGCGACTTCGTGAGGGTTCGAGTCCCTCTATCCGCAGTAATCATTGGTTTCCACAATTTCATAGTTGAAAGAGTGAATATTGACTCGGTAGTTTTCCAGAGAATGGATGGGCTACCGAGTTAATTTATGTCCACGGAGATAATCATTGATAATATAGTTGATATTATAGTTGATTTTATGAGCTATGTCAAAGATGCTTATCATCGAGGTACATTTTATTAGTTCAGACCTTATAAAGCTTCCTATCATCTACAGTGATGCAAATTACCTTGTAGGTAAAATATCTGTTCAATTATTATTAGTCCATCATATATTATTATTAAGAAATTCAGAGCACTATAAGGATTATCTTATGGAGATCTATGTAGTTCAATATGGTGACAGAATTGAGACAATAGCAAGTAAATTCGGTATTACTGTTGAGAGGCTGATCAGTGATAATGGATTGATCAATCCCTATTCTTTGGTTGTTGGTCAAGCCCTGGTCATCCTCTATCCCCAAAAAATTTATACTGTTCAGCAAGGTGATACCTTAGCCGGAATAGCTGTTAAGAATGGAATAACAGACATGCAGCTAATCAGGAACAACCCGTTTTTATATGACAGAGAATATATAATGCAGGGCGACACCTTAGTAATCAGCTATAACACAATTAAGGATTTACAAGTAATTGGATTTACTAATGCCTATATTAATCCTAATATATTAACCCGGGCATTGCCCTATCTAACCTTCCTTTCTATCTACAATTATCAGTTCACTAAGACTTCTGACATCATTAACTACAGTGATGATACTGCAATTATTAAAATGGCAAAGCAATATGATACAATTCCTTTGTTAATGATCTCTACCCTATCTCCGGCTGGAGAAGTTGATATAGAGTTTGTATATCGTGTACTGTTGGATATCGAGCTGCAGGATAATCTTATTGGTGAAATAGTTCAGAACTTAAGATCAAAAGAATTTTCAGGAATAAATTTACTGATCAGCTATATTACTGATTATAATCAAAACCTATATCTGAATTTCTTTACAAAGTTATCAGAGCAGATAAGAAATAAAGGATACCTCTTTATGATAACGATTAGTCCCGGTGTTTCTGTCTTTGACAATATTGATTATAGCAGTATAAGTTCATTGGTAGACAAAATCATATTTTTTGAAAATATCTGGATTAAGAAAATGCAGCCTCCATCACCAATCAGCAACATTTCATTAATCAGACCCTTTATCGAAAATATCACAAGTAAAATTTCACCAAAATATATCTCTCTTGGAATACCTTTAATCGGATACGACTGGATTGTCCCATTTGTCCCCGGTTCAACAGTAAATTTATTATCACTTAATTCTGCGGTCGTATTAGCTTATGACCAAGGTGCTGAAATCCGGTTGGATGAAGAGTCACAGACACCATACTTTAGCTATTTCAGGTCAATCGTAGGAACTACTGAAGAACACATCGTATGGTTTATTGATGCCCGTAGTATCAATGCTTTGGATGAGGTAATTCTTGATTATGATTTGGAAAGCTCAGGCATATGGAATATAACAAGCTATAATCAACAGTTATTTTCTATCACGAATGCAACCTTTAATATTATTAAGTTACCGGTGGAATTTAATTTTTCTCTTTTACCTAAGGTGCAAAACTATATATAGTAAGAAAATAACCGCCCGATTAGTGAAATAGGGCCCTTCAATTGGTTTAATACCTATCAAAAGGGGCACTTCACTAAACGGGCGGTTTGTTTATGCAGGGTTCATCTTAAAACAAATCCTCCAGCTTCATCTTATAAACCTCATAGTCCCAACGGGTCTCCTCGGCTAATTTATCATAACCATCCTCGGGTTCTCTTAAGGAATACTCATCCCTCAGCCTCGATTGCAGCTTACTGTCATTTCCCGAACGGACAGCTCTGGAGAAACGCTCCAGGCAGGTATTGCTCAGATAATCCAAATCACCGAAGCATACCTCCTCAAACTGCTTCCGCATGAAATCCAGTAATTCATCATCGGTAATTTCATCCTTTGTTTCATTCTTATATTGGTAGAATATCTCCTGCAGCTGGTCCAGGGTGTCGGCATAGGTATCCTGATTGATATACTGTGAATCGCAGAAATAATATATGATCTTTGGCAGTATCCCCTCTCCGAATTCAACCCTCTGGCTATTTACCAGAGAAGCCTTCCGGCTTAACATCAGGTTGTTAGCCTCATCCTCCGATAATACAAGTCCGAATTGTTCGGTCTTCTTATTGCATTCCAGTACTCTGGCCAGTTCCTGTTTCTGCTGCTGCGCAATCATAATTTCAAACATATTCTGATCCATCGCAATCCCTCCCTAGATGATATTACTTAAACAATTGTTGCTCGCTCCATTCCATAGTTCTGCTGCTATATTCGGAACCTCCTTTGCCAGATAGCGATATAAATCAAGGTCGCCGGAATAGACATGCTTGATCAGATTCTGCAAATGGGAAGATAACTCAGCCTCTAATTCCTCCTTATTCATGCTCTGAATCAGATCTGAAAGTACCGCATAATCTTCTTTTTCATATTTAATCTGCTCCGGTTTCACTCCTAAGAACAAATTTACCAGTATTCTTTTTAAAACTACACTGCAGATATTCACAAATAGTTCTTCATAATCGGAATGGTATTGAAGTAAAAGCTTTTTGATATGTTTCTCCGGAAACTCCTTTAAAAACCTCTGTTCCATCTGTATACAAACCAAATAACAATAAATCCGATCAATTCCTTCCAGCTCATACAAGGGCTCAAGGACAGGATAGTCCAATGTGAGGAAGTGATTCATCGGGTTCAACCTTGGATCATACCATTGAAAGAATTCCGGCATCCCCTCGACGACAGTTTCATAATATGCCCGATTTCCATAATCCATAAAATCCGATACTAAATCATTATATATTTCGTTGGCTTTCCTTGTCTTATCTACTACTAGCCTATAACCATGATCATAGGCTTCTTTGGCTGTGGGAAATTTCCCCTGAAGAATAATGCCGGTTTCCGTATGCTCTTGATTCATCATGGGTATATCATTTTCCCGTATACAATACAAAGCTGCGCCCATGAGCTGCTGTGCAGCTTCATAAGTAATGGAAGTACTCTCTTTACTGGTATAGCTGTCTGACAGCTCCTTCACCAGAAGAAGCAGCTCCTCAACGTTATATTCCATTCACATACCTCCCGTACACATCTATTAGTGAAATTATTTTATAATTATAGCTTTCACTTTACAAGTCTTGTAAAATACGAAATTTTGTGGTATGATAGAATCACAGAAGAGATGATAAATATGTACTAGAAATAAATGAATGAACCGTTCTCTGATTTAGTCAGTGACGGTTCAATTTTATTATATTAGAACTCTACGGAGCGTTGATTGAATCTTACTCCATAATCGATTATTATATTATTCCAGGAGGTGAACATCATGGATTATAGTAAAATCGGAAAATTACTTAACCGTCTGCGGACCGAGAACCATATGACACAGAGACAGGTAGCGGAGGCCATGAATCTCAGCGATAAAACCATCTCGAAATGGGAACGTGGATTGGGGTGTCCTGATGTATCCCTGCTGGGAGAGCTTTCTGAACTCTTTGGTGTGAATATCGCTAATCTGCTATCGGGAGATCTGGAGCCCAACCAGGCTGACGGAGGTAATATGAAGAAAATAAAGTTTTATGTATGTCCTGACTGCGGGAATGTCATTACCGGGACCGGAGAGGCGGATATCTCCTGCTGCGGGCGCAAGCTGCTGCCAGTGAGTTTGAATACGGCGGATGATAATCATCAGGCGACCATAGAGTTAATAGAAAATGATTACTATATCACCTTTGCTCACGAGATGAGTAAAGCTCATTACATTTCCTTTGCCGCATTTGTATCCTCGGACAGGGTCCTGCTGATCAAGCTGTATCCCGAACAGAATCCGGAGCTGCGCTTTCCGAGGATGTACCGGGGAACACTGTATTATTATTGCAATGGTCATGGGTTATTTGTCAAAAGCTTAGCATAGTAGCAGGCTGCTGTAAAAAAATGCAGCAGCCTTTTATAATACATCACCCTTCTACTCAATCAGTTCCAACTCTCTGGCACGGAGTACTGCATCTATCGCTGAGTTAACCTCCAGCTTTTGATATACAAGTTTGGTATGGGAGCGGATGGTATTAATCGACAGGCCGGTCAATTCAACGATTTCAGCATTACGATAGCCCCTTGCCAATAGCTCTAATACGGATTTTTGCTGCTTGGAAAGCTTAATTGGCTTATTCAGGGCAGAGATCATTCCCTTATGTCTTTTCGCCCTGTCATAGGCAGCCTGATAGATTTCATGAACATATTTATAATCCGGTGCTGCTTTCTCATCAGCAGTTAATTTCTTTCTCAACATGTTCAGTGCAGGAAGAATCGCTTTCCCTTCATCTGCGAATACTCTGATAAAGCCATAGGGCTCAGCATAGGCTAAGGCAGTCTGAAGCAGACTGACGGCTTCCTGCTTCTTGCCCGATCTCCATTTTAGGAGGATCAATAGCACGGTGGCTTCAATCCCATCCAAAAGTCTTCCATAATCCCGGGACAAAGACTTCAGCTTCTCACATAGCAGCTCAGCCCTCTTGTACTCTCCCAAAACAATATAAGCTCTGACAGTAGAGAAATGAAGGTATATTTTATACAGCTCCATATCCTGCCGGTCAATGACAAAATAGTTCTCCAGCCAGGCTGTGGCCGCAGTCTTATCACCGTCTGTCAGCTTGATATTAGTTTCGTATGCCAAAAAGACCGGAAGCAGATACAGTAGATTTTTCATTTCGAGTATCGTCTTTATTTCTGCTCTGATTTGTGCGGCTTCCACCTCCCTGCCCATGGCAAACAAACAGGATGCGATATGCAGCTTCGACAGGAATATCAGCTCGTCAGAATCGGTCTCCGGATTCGGCTCTACTAAAGCTAAGGCTTCCTTCAGCCGGTTCTGTTCATAGAGCAGGCCCGCCCGGACGCCGGCTTCGATAATCGGATAATAGCGGTCCAGCATCACTGAGAAGATGGACCGGAATTCCTCAAACTGTTCTTCAGTGTCCTTGGCATAATGAGAATAATCCCGATGGGTCCGATGGTAGGTTGGAAAATGCTGACAGTGGGATTTTGAGATCTTATATACATCCAGAGATAAGGAGCCAGCTGCCGGTAGTTTGTTCTTCTGTTCTGTGAAGGTATAACGATGATCAATGGTAAAGAGGAATAGCATGCTTTCCAGAAACATTGGGTACTCCACCATGATCTCCTGTATTTTTTCATATATTTTATCCAGATAACTGAAGAAATGATCAACCCCGCTGTAGAATAAGGCATACCAGGCGCAGCCCACATATAGATATGGGTTTTGTTCCAGAAAGGTGATCGGAAGCCTAGTGATAAATGCGATTCTTGATAGCTCAGAGCTGGATTTTCCTGCCCCGATCCAGAAATGATACAGGGCATCGGCTGTCCCCTTCTTGTCCTCTGCCCTGACATAAAAGCGCAGTGCATCATAGTACTTCTCTTCTTCATTATAATAATCAGCCGCTATTTTATACCGGGCAGCATCAGCAATGGAAGAAGCTTTCTCTGCCTCTCTCCGTAAGAACTCCAGAAACAGATGATGATACCGATAGGTATCGTTCCCTCTGCTGATAAACATATTGCCGCTACACAGCATTCCAAGAATCTGTTTGGTATCAGTATTCCCGGTCAGCCTTTCACAGAGCTTAACTGTAAATTCATCCACTATGGAGGTCTCTAGCAGGAAGAGGCGTAATTGATCATCGAGTTTGCTCCAAATCTGTTTTTCAATATATTCGTCGAGAAGGCCCCTATCCAATTTATGTTCAGCTGTTATCTTGCCGCTTAAAGCTAAGGCGCTGACTGCGATTGCCCAACCGTCGGTAAGGGTAAAGGCTTGCTCTGCCTCATCCGAGGTAATAAATCGACCATAATTTGAGAAAAAGCGCCGGATCTCATCGCTTTTGAAGGCCAGCTCCGATGCGTCGATAAAAGCGACTCTGCCGTTTTCCTTTAATGGCATGAAAAATGAGGGTAATTCCCTGCGGCTTAAAAATACTACTGTAATAGATAAGGGCAATCTCTTCACGATGTAAATCAGGGATTTCAAAATTTCTTCATTTGTAATGAAATAGAAGTCATCCAAAACAAGTGCATACTTTCTGGAATCAAAGGAAAAGCGGGATAAAATGTCAATCGTGTATTCCACCGGGGAATCACTGAAGGCAGATTCCATTACTATCGCGGACAGACTTTCCTTTTGAGGAATGGCGGCAAAAAGAGAGGAACAGAAAAAGCGGTAGAATACCGCCGGTGTGTTGTCATAAGCGTCGAGCCCGAGCCAGATCGGGATATAGTCGTATTTTTTCATCCATAGCAACGTGGATACCGTCTTCCCACAGCCACCTGGAGCATTCACATAGATATACCTATTATCCGAAGCTTTTTCGAACCGTCTGAGCAGCTCCTGGCGCGGAGCACAGATCTCCGGAAGTTTAATTGGAATCAGTTTATCGTTTGGCAGAGCATTACTATTCATAGGTATACCTCCCTCTTGGTAAATAATACCATATGTATTCTGCTGCTTCAAGTAAATCATAGCCTTAATGTGATATTTTCTCCCATATTTTCTACCAGCTGAGAGGAATAAAGGTAAAAAATCTCACATCAGGCAGCGATATTCTAAAAAAATATTTTATAAACCTCACATCAATGTAGTTTTATATAAGAGAACTAACAATTACAATGAGACCGTAAGAATTCGTTACAGCAAAGGTGTATGCGCAGAAAGGCTGCGCAGGGATGGAGGTTACTATGAAACAGGTTCTTGGTAAAAGCTTTGATTTTTCAATCCGAGCCATCGAGCTGATCAGATATCTGAATGAGGAGAACAGGTCTTTCCCGCTTAGCGAGCGATTTCTTACATGTGCTACAGGCATTGGAATATCTTTGAGATGTGAGCTAATGGCCGGTGAGAAACTAATCCGGGATAGCAGTGACTCTCTCGCTTATGTAATAGAGACAGAATATCTGCTGGAGCTTATGGTCAAAACCGGGTACCTGCAAGAAAAACAGAGTCTGCCCATCATAGAAGACTGCCGTACACTGAAGGACGCAATCGCAAAGCACCTTCAAAAGGTGAAAGACTAACAACCAAAATCAGAAAGTGAGGTTATGGATTATGAACAACTCAATTCAACCGCATAAGTCAAGTATTGGAGATCAGCAGGCAAATATTATGGCGCTGCTCTCCTATCTAGTCGGCTCAATTCTTGTATTTATACCCGGTATTATGTACATTGCCTGGCTTGCACCGCTGATCATTTTCTTCTTGGAGAAGGAGAGCCGCTTTGTTAAGTTTCATGCCATGCAGGCTTTTGTTCTGGAGGTTACAGGAATTCTGCTCAGTTTGCTCGTATCCCTGTTATTTGGAGGAATTTCCTACGACTCCTTCGCCTTCGTCGGTACTCTGGCTACCTTGATTTCAATTACCATTCTTGTACTTGCCATTTATGCGATGATCAAGGCTTATCAATATGTGGAATACAGCATCCCGCTCATCGGTAAAATTTCAGCTGCTCTGTCCGGTAAGGTTAGTTAGTAACAGGACGATTTTATTAATACAATTAAATTAGAATCGATTGATAGCAGAGGAGGATTATTATGAAGAAAATAGTTATAGGTACCTTTGTTGTAGCACTGCTGGTGATCTCCATGACCGCATGTGGGAAGAAGGAAGACTCAGGGAAGGGAAAGGACAGCCCGGTGAAGGCTTCCTCCGGTAAGGCAGCCAAATCAGACAATGACTTTGCTTCTTCCACAGACGAAGACTCTGAAGAGGAAGCAGACTCATCCTCTGACAGCCCCTTAGCAGGACTGCCGTTAGATATAGGTGCTAGCTGGCCGACAGATCTAGCTCCCGCAGAGCTTCCGGAATACCCTTCCGGGATTGTTACAGCCTCCGGAGAGGACGGTGGCGTTCTCTATATCAAGATTAAGGATACAAATCAATCCGACCTTTCTGTCTACCTGGGTAGGCTCCAGAGTTCCGGCTGGATCGTAACCTCGGACGATACTGAGGCAGAAGCGCTGCTTGGTATGTATACGGTTGATTTCGATCTCCAGGGTGGCGGTGAATATCTTCAGATCAGTGTTTATGCCTCAGAAGCCGGTACCTGGCCTTCGAATGAGCTACCCTCCGATATTCTGCCTCCGGAAACCGGTACCCTGGTAGAAAAAATCGAAATTCTAGAGTCATCACAGGACGTCTGGTACTTCAACTATACCTATGATGGCATCGATGAAGGTGCAGCAAGCGCCTATATGGAGATGCTTCTTCAGAATGGTTGGTCAGGTGACAATTATATGGTTTCTAAGTCCATCGAATGGAATGGCAAGAAGTATGATGCAAGTATAGAGATCTATGAAACCTTGGATACGCGAACAACCTTTACCTGTAATTACTGGTTGGTTAACTAAACCGGGAAGGAGCAACGGAATGAAGAAAATCAGTTTCTTACTGCTGTCCATGCTCCTGCTTCTGTCCTTTGCCTCCTGCGCCGCTGAGTCTGATACACCCTCCGCAATCATCCCCTCCTCCGAACCGGAGGAGGACGAGGAGGAGGTACCCTCTGTTTTCCCGGGTCTGCCTGGCAATAATGATTCTGAGGAAGAAATTCCTTCGAAAGGGACCGAAGACACAGGCAGGGATCAGAAGTCAGGTCAGCCGGAGGATCAATCTCAGAGACAAAAGTCGGAGAATCAATCTCAGGAAGCGCAGGAGAAAAGCACCCTCTATCCCCCCAGTATCTTTGTCATCGAAGCCTCCGGAACCTGGAGGCAGGAGCTGGCGCCGGGCTATTACGCTGATTATGAATGTGAATTTTATGCAGATAAATTGGATGAAACCGATAACCAATCCGCCTCCGGGCAATATACCGGTGTCTTCTGGATGAAGACTGAACTTGAGGCAGATGAATACCTGAAGGAACTGTTGAAGAATGTTCCGGTGGAGATGCAATTTGATGCCGGCGGAGAGGGAGTCTGTGATTTTTTCAATGTGGTACTGATGAATGGCTTTGAACGGGATTCAACCGGAGGAAACTATGCAATTCCGGACGGACAGGGAGGCACCCTGACACCGGCAGGGGAGGTGCTGGCTGCCAGAGGCAGCTTCGTCGCTGAAGCGTTGGAGGCTTATCTGGAGGTACGGGCCAGTGGTGCCGCCGGAGAAACAATCGAGCACCAGGATACCCAATCAGAAAGCACTGAAATTGATTTCATCCTCCATGTGGAGCCGGACCCCGATTTTACTGCCCTCGAGCGCAAGGTTACGCTCTATTTGAGCACGGCCGAAGGGATGAGTGTAACCCTGGATGGTGTACTGCGCCGCATGCCCGGTTATTCTGAGGATCTGAAGGCGTATACCAGTCAGGGGAAGCGCGGGGAGATCCTTGATAAGCATCTGCAGTAAGACCATCGTTCCTAATCTGGATGGCTTGATAACGGATGAAGCCATAGCTATGGAGCCGCGATCCTTTCTTAACCTTGGGAACGGCCAGAAGTAATATAAAATTCTTTCAATAAATTCGTTTTACCCAAAAAAGGACTGTTCCATCCGGAACAGTCCTTTTTACGTCTGCGGTCAAAAATACTTCTTACTTCCCCACAGGTTACTTTTCTTGAGGTCGATATATTCATTATACGCCCGCTCAAGTATCTGCTTTTCATTTGCGAATTTCAGCATATGGAAAGCTTCGTGGTATTTATAGTAACCGGAGTCCATAAAATATTCTTCTCTTTGTGGTTTGCTGTAATAACTTTCAGACATCATTAAATACCAAT
>JAEZJW010000023.1 GCA_023415595.1 Bacillota bacterium | reverse complement strand
TCATAAGACCACCCATGCAGGCAAGCATCATGGTACCGGTAATAATGTAGAACTGCGGCATCTTAAGTACCTGCGCTGGTGTATAATCAACGCTTGCTTTGGGAGAGCCTGCTGCCGGAGGTGTATATCCTTCCGGTACATATCCCTTCGGAGGATGCTTTACAAATAAACCACCAATGGTACATACGATAATGAAAATAATGCTTAGTATCCTGAATGTTTTTAATTCCCCGGTGCCGACACCTCCGAAATTCTTAATCAGTGCTTCTATAATAGGGGTGAAGACTACCCCTCCAAAACCGAGTGCTGCAACAATTAAGCCTGTGATAAATCCTCTTTTATCCGGGTACCATTTTTGAGCACAGGCAATGGTTGTAGAATAGGTAAATCCCATACCTATACCGCCTAATATACCGTAGGTGATCCACAGTAGCCAAGGAGCGGAAGCAGTTACAAAAGAAGCTGCAAAAAATCCGATTGCTAAAATAAATCCACCAAATATTACGATTACACGAGGTCCAAATTTGTCCTGAAGTTTACCTCCGATGGTGCCACCTACTGTGAGCATTGCAAGCAACAAGGAAAAGGATAATCCAGCTGCTGCATTATCTCCTCCAAAAATGCTGTTTGCTATTCCGGTTTGAAAGATACTCCAAACATACGCTGTACCAAGGCATAATTGAATTGCAATGGCCGCAATAACCGGTATAACTCGAATTTGTTTCTGCTTCATATTCATCTCCTTAATTAATGTATTATTTGTTTTTACATATATTTAACCAATTACTACTATACCATATCAACGCATTAATGTAAAACAGAAACTGCCAGTTTATATGCCAAGGAACAATAGTGGATATAACCTCCATTTTTATCTTGACAAAACCAAAGCTACGCTGTATATATTGATATATACAGTTCATATACAGTGCCTGCACAATTATCTATCATATTGTCAGGTTGGGAGGTTATTATGGAGAATGGGATCCGTGTGGAGCATCTGACGAAAACACTCGGTGAGTTTAAACTGGAGGACATCAATTTCTCAGTGAAGAAGGGGTATGTCCTTGGTTTGATCGGAAGAAACGGTGCCGGGAAAACAACCCTTCTAAATACCCTGATGGGTCTCTGGACACCGGAGGAGGGTAAGATCTATATCGGTGATTATGACCGGGTGGCAGAGGAGGTTAAGGCGAAGGACCGGATCGCCTTCATTACAGATGAATGCTTCTTCCCTTCCGGTATGACTCCGGCAGGGATCGGCTGGCTGTTCAGGAGAGTCTACACCAGCTTCAATGAGCCCCATTTTAAAAAGCTATGCAAACGCTTTGGTCTTCCGATGCATCTGTCCCTCCGGAAAATGTCAAAGGGTATGGTGATTAAGCTTCAGATTGCCCTGGCCTTCAGCCGTGATGCCCTGTTATATGTCTTTGATGAGCCCTCCGCAGGCTTGGACCCGGTCTTTCGGAAGGAGTTTGTAGATATCATCTTTGATCTGATCCAGGACGGAGAGAAATCAGTAATCTTCTCTACCCATTTAACAGATGAACTGGACAGGATCGCTGATCATATCCTGTTTCTTGAGAAAGGGAAACAGGTTCTGTTTGAGCAGAAGGAGGAGCTTGTCAGCCGCTATCGTCTGCTCCGGGGTTCCAGGGAGAGGCTGGAGGAATACGATGCTCGGATTATTGGGAAGAGGCTGACTGACAATAGCTGTGAGGCCTTAATTCAAGTTGAAACACTATCGGTACCGGATAAAATAATTACCTTCGCTTCACCCGATTTATCTGCCGGTATCGGTACCAATATAATGAAAGAAAACCTGCAGCTGCTGACACCGACGGTCGAGGATATTATGTATTATTTCATTAAAGGGAAGGAGGTATAGGTATGCTTACGTTTACGTTCAGAATGATGATCACGGATCTGCAGGCAGTTTTTAAAGGCTTTTGGGTACTCGTTTACTTTGGCCTGTTAAGCTGTTTTATCTGTCTGTTTTATATTACTGACAACCCCTATGCCTTTTTATATGTTGCTTTTATTGTTCTTTCCTTCCTGATTCCGCAGCTTCCAAAAATGTTCTATGTATTACCCCTTGGCAATAAGCTGATCCATAGATATTTGCACCTTCGCGGAATTCTCTCCGCCATCCTCCTGTTATCCATCGGTGGCATCATCAGCCTGCTTTCCATACGGTATCCCATCCCACACCCGGAACAGGGCTGGAAAACCCTGATCATGATGATTCAGACCTGCATACTTATGGGCATGGTACATGTTAAGACGATAAAGGGAAGAACAGCCTTACTCATTACCCTGCTGATCCTATTATTCATTGGTAATTTCGTGTGTGTTATATTAATTAAGGACTTTCAGCTTATGCTTATCGTAAGCTTCCTGTTTCTGCTCGCAACGGATATATTGATCTGTTTCGTATTGAAGGTAGTCCAGCTTAAGAATTATACGGAACCGGTCTATGGCTATTTTAAATATAATAAGAAGCTGAGGCGGGATATTCAGGAAGGAGGCTGGAGCAATTGAACATTATAATCTCTAACACCAGTAATCTGGCCATCTACGAACAGATCGTCGAGCAGATTAAGGATGCGGTGATCCGCCAGGAGCTAAAACCGGACGAACCGCTTCCCTCCATAAGAAGTCTCGCCAGGGATCTGCAAATCAGTGTGATAACGACCAGCCGGGCATACGAGGTATTGGAGGCAGAAGGCATCCTCTATGCACAGCCCGGTAAGGGCTTCTATGTGAAGCCCTTCAAAAAGGAGCTGCTGAAAGAGAAGAAGCTGCAGCTGCTGGAAGGCCAGATGCTGGAGCTGATCCGTCAGTGTAAAAGTGCAGACCTTTCGAAGGAGGATATGATCACCATGATTAAACTTCTATATGATACAAAAGAGGAGGACCTGAGATGATTTATGAAGAGAAGCCGCTTCTGGAGATCTGTGGCCTTACAAAGAAATGGAAGACTTTTACCCTGGGGAAGATTGATCTGTCCCTACCCGAAGGCTATATCATGGGCCTGATCGGTAAGAACGGGTCAGGCAAGACCACCTTAATAAACTGTATCCTGAACGGCATCTGTAAAAGCAGCGGGGGCATACGGATTAACGGAAGAGACTACCGCAGTCTGGCTGCAAGGGAGGAAATCGGTTTCATCCTCGAACCCGGTCCCTTCTTCGAGAATAAAACCCTGCTGGAAAATGCCATGCTCTTCGGAAGATTCTACCCGAAGTGGAAAGAGGAAATATTCCTTAACTATCTCAGGACTTTTGAGTTAAATGGGAATGCCCCGTTTATGGAGCTCAGCAAAGGAATGAAAACAAAATTCCAGCTGGCCTTTGCTCTTAGCCATGAACCCAGGCTTCTGGTTATGGATGAGCCGACCGGCGGCATGGATCCGATCTTTCGAAGGGACTTCTACAGTCTCCTTCAGGACCTGATCAGTGATACTAAGGCCTCCGTCCTGATATCCACCCATATCACCGGGGATCTGGACCGGATTGCTGATTTCGTTACCCTGCTGGATAATGGAAAGCTGGTTTTTACCATGACGAAGGAGGAACTCCTGGACCGTTACCCGATCCTCAGAGGTAACAGCGAGGACATACCCCTGATCCGGGATGGAAATCCTTTAAGAATTCGAAAAACCGCTTCCGGTTTTGAGACGATGCTGTCCGATATCTCCTATCTGGAGCAGAAACCGGAGCTAAAGAGAAGGGTCGTTTTATCCAGACCTAACCTTGAGGAGATCATGTATTTTTTCTCGGAGCCGTTATTTGATAAAGGGGGAATTCTATGAGCAGGAATGCAGCCATGCAGTATTCGTTTGATAAAGAAGTATTTACCGATAAGGATACGGTTTTACTATGCTTTGCCCTCGCTAATATCCCGTATTTTATTGCTATGCTGTTCGGATGTATCATGCCGATCGGCGCTACCATCGGGATTGCGTCTGCCATTTCCGTCTGGGTTGCCCTCGTAGAGCTTACGAAAAGCGCCTTTATCTGGCAGCCCTCCGGTTTTAGAAGTGTAGCCTCCCTGCTGAAGTATTACCCAACGAAGAAGCGTACCATCCGAATAAGCAGGTATACTCTCCTACTGAGGAGCCTGCTGCTGGAGCTGATCCTTACAGCGATTCCGATGATTTTGTTCTTCTACTGGTTTGATCCCGTGAAGTTTACAGCAGCCCTTCTGACGGTCGCAGTTACAATGA
The DNA here is from genome assembly GCA_023415595.1 of Bacillota bacterium. Lineage (GTDB taxonomy): Bacteria > Bacillota > Clostridia > Lachnospirales > Lachnospiraceae > Mobilitalea. Next base: position 28,174 of record JAEZJW010000023.1, on the reverse strand, counting down.
CGGTGGTAAGTATCATAGGAATTGAAGTATCCATGTCCGTTGGCAGATGATAATAAATACCGCCAGCAGTCGATAAAAAATGGTTTTCTCTTCTAAACTGCTTGGGTATTTCTGAGGCTTGTGCTAAAATATAGGGAGAGTTCGGATTTTCTATTTCCGAACCGGAAAGGAGAATCATAATGCAAATCAAACAAACAATACCTGAAAACACCTCCTTTACTTTTCATAATAATGCTATGTTCTGTATCGGCACCGGCCGTATGGGACTGGCTCTTCAGAAGGCCTATCATGACCAGCTGGCGTTGGTTCAGGAGGACATCCGTTTCTCCCATATCCGTGGCCATGGATTATTTAGCGATGATATGGCAATCTATCAGGAATATGAAGAAAATGGGGCTACAAAGGCTGAGTATACCTTTACTTATCTCGATATGGTGATGGATGATTATCTCTCACTCGGAATTAAACCTTTCCTAGAATTAGGCTTTATGCCTCAGAAGCTTGCCTCCGGTACCCAGACCATCTTCTATTGGAAGGGTCATGTAACCCCACCGAAGGATTACGGGAAGTGGGCTGAGCTGATAAAAGCCACCTTAAACCATCTGATTGACCGTTATGGCCGCGAGGAAGTCATCAGCTGGCCGATCGAGGTATGGAACGAGCCAAACCTGCCGGGCTTCTGGAAGGGTGCTGATATGCAGGAATACTTTAAGCTATATGAGGTTTCTGCCAAGGCAGTGAAGGAAGTAGATCTGCGCCTTCGCGTTGGTGGTCCTGCCATCTGCGGTGTTGATGATGAGCGCTGGCTTAAGGAATTTCTGACTCACTGTGTGAAGGAGCAGCTTCCTCTGGATTTTGTTACCCGCCATGCATATGCGACCGAAATGCCGGATCATGATGGACATTACGATTATCAGAAGCTTCGCAGTCCGGAAGTCATGCTGGAGGAATTACGTATCAGCCGCAACATCATAGACAGCTTCCCTGAATATCGTGGAATGGAGATGCATATCACCGAGTTCAATACCTCATACACACCGAGGAATCCGATCCATGATACAAACCTGAATGCCGCCTATATTGCAAGGCTGTTAAGTGAGATGGGGGATACCTGTGCCTCCTATTCCTATTGGACCTTCGGAGATATCTTCGAGGAAGCCGGCGTAGCCTTTACTCCGTTTTCCGGATGCTTTGGCCTGGTAGCGAATGGCATGATCCGGAAGCCTACCTTCTGGACCTTCTCCTTCTTCCGTCAGCTGAAAGGTACCGGTGTAGCCAGGAATGATAATTATATCCTGACTAAAGATGCCGATGGCAATCTGCACGGTATTGCCTGGAATCCGGTGGAAGAGATATCGGAGCATTCCGATCTGGACTTATCCCTGACCATGAATGCCCAGAACGGAACCTATGCCCTGATCACAAAGCGGGTGGATGAAGTGGTATGTAATCCGCTGAAGGTCTGGCTGGATCTCGGCTCCCCGAGTAACCCTTCCAAGGAACAGCTGGAACTGATCCGTTCCTGCTCCCTGCCCCAGGTATCCACAAAGAGAATAGAGATTACAGAGAGTACCTATACCATACCGCTGCAGCTTTCCCGAAATGCTCTGGTTTACTTTGAACTTCGCAAGGTTACCCCCGAGGTGGATCGTGGCTTTAAACCCGAACGGATCCAGGGTGCACAGAGCTAAGCTTTCCATAAAAATGTCGTCGTTTTAACAAAATACAAATAGAGAATATGCTCCTGACCGATAGGTTTCCTGCTGTGATATACAGCTGGTTGGGGCATATTCTCTATTCATTTACTAACTACATAACAAATACTTTTTCCGATCGTTCTTACCTTCTATTTCTTATCTACCGCTCTTCTGATCAGGAGCCAGCTTAACCCTAAGAATACACAGGCTGCTACCAAGCTGGATATATAGAAGTTAAGCGGTTGATTCTTTTTTAGACCAAGAACTGTCCCAAACATATACCCGATAAATCTGCTGATTCTGCCATTGGTAATCGTCGAATCCACCACCGGGAGTACAAAGAAGAAGCCGGTAGGTAACCCCACAGAAACCGCGATCTTTGCTGCTTTATTCATCCTGTAATATGCAGTCGTGATAAAGTATCCAAAGGAAAAGGCTAAGAGATAAAAGCAGAGCGTGAATAAAATGCCTTCCAGATTGCTCTGCAGGAAGCCAAGCTCCTTCGTACGGTTATAAAAGAACTCCTCATATAATCCGGTAATCCTAAAGGTGGAGCTCTCACCAATCAGCCCCTTTATTATAGTAACTAAAATACGGTCAATTACCATCATTCCGGTGCAAAGTAACCCTGCAGCCGCCAGCCTTCCATAGAACATGGACTTTCGGGAAATACCATTCTGTAACAGCATCAGGAAGGTTTCCTTAAAAGAATTCAGTCCCACCACGAACAGAAAGATCACAGTGGACATCTCAATACCGCCCGAGCTTTGAAAATTAGAGCCCTCCGCAAAGGATACTGTTACTCCGAAGAACAGAATAACCAAAATTACAACCAGATAATAAACCATAATCGATTTCTTAAATTCGTTTAACTGATATCTGTATGCCGCTTTTAAATTCATTCTTCTTCCCTCCCTAAGCATTCGTCAGCTGGACAAACAGCTTCTGCAGATCCATCTTCGTAACTTCAATTCCCTCCGGTATCCCTGCCCGGTCCAATTCCCCAAGGATATAGGCGGACTTTAAGCCACCGAGGCTGTCTGTTCCGATGACATTCCTGCCAAGAATGTAGCTGTCCACCTTAGCTGCCGCTCCGGATACGGTATACCCCTTGGATAACAACTCTTCTCTTGATTCATTCCTGATAATTCTACCTTTCTTGATGATCAAGACGTCTTCAATTACATTGGAGACCTCCTCAATCAGATGAGTAGATACAACGATGGTGCAGGGATTGTTACTGTATTTTTCAATCAGCAGGCGGTAGAACAGTTCTCTGTTATTCGCATCCAGACCCAGCACAGGCTCATCCAGGAGTACGTACGGAGTATTGACGGATAATGCGATAATTACCTTAAAGATGGAATTGAAACCGGTGGATAACGCCTTCACTGCCTTATCCGTATTCAGCTCGAAGAGCTCAGAGGTACGCATCGCATATTCCATATCAAAGCCGGGATAGAAGGTACCGGTCCATTTATAGATATCCTTGACCTTCATTTTGGCAGGGTAATAATCCTTCTCGCTCATCATATAGATTTTCTGCTGGGCTTGATCATTTTCCCTGGCGGGCAGGCCATCCACCAGAATCTCTCCCTCCGTAGCAAAAATATGATTTGTGATGATATTCAACAGAGTGGTTTTTCCTGCTCCGTTTCTGCCCAGTAATCCGTAGATCTTATTATCCTCAAATGTGAGGCTTACATGATCCAATGCGCAGGTACTTCCATAATTCTTCGTTACATTTTTTACTTCAATACTCATTTTCCAAACCCTCTTTCCAGCATAGATATGATATCCTCCTTGGTTAATTGAAGACGCTTTGCTTCCTCAACAAGGCTGCTTACAAAATTATCATAGAATAATTCCTTCCTTTTACCCTTCAGTTTTTCTACTGCACCCTCAGCAACAAACATACCTAACCCCCGCTTCTTATATATAATCCCTTCCTCTACCAGCATCGAAATCCCTTTCAATGCCGTCGCCGGATTAATCCGATAGGTGGTAGAGAAATCTGTAATTGAGGGTATCTGGCTGTTTTCTTCATAAGCACCGGTCAATATGGCATCTTCAATCCCCTCGGCGATCTGGATAAAAATAGGACGCTCACCATCAAAGTTCAACAGCATTCCTAACCCTCCCTTCTCCAGGTTGATCTTTCCTGGCTCTTTAATCATTTCCACTACTTGTGGAAATAAAGTAATGATTGCATTGATCATCATAGTTTTGATAGTTGGTTAATTAGTCAAGTAACTAACTAATACAGAGTATAGACCTCTTACCTTATTCTGTCAATAGGGTAATTGTATTTTTATTGAAAAAAATTTTAAAAAGTACTTTACCTGTCGTAGTAGTTGTGATATACTCTGATTACTACGATAGATGAAGTAGTTAATCGGATGGTCTGCGCACCCATCCGCTTAAATTAAGGAGGATTCCAAGATGATCAGCAGTGATGTGATCAGAGGCTATAATGATACGATCATCCTATTCTTCCTCCTGGAGGGTGAATCCTATGGATACGAAATATCCAAGAACATTAAGGAGAAATCCGAAGGCAAATACATCATGAAGGAGACGACACTATATTCCGCTTTCAACCGTTTGGAGAGCAACGGATATATTGAATCCTTCTTTGGGGAGGAGTCCTTCGGAAAAAGGCGGACTTATTACAGGATCACACCCTCCGGACTTGCTTATTACAAGGAGAAATGCGAAGAATGGGAATTAACTCAGGATGTAGTCAATCGATTTATAAAGGAGTGGAATGAATAATGGATACCATCAGAATGTATCTGGAAAACATGTTTTCTGCATTGCCGAAGACGGCGCAGATGACAGAAATCAAAAACAATATCCTATCTAATATGGAAGAAAAATATAACGAGCTGAAGGCAGCGGGTAAGTCCGAGAACGAAGCCATCGGAATCGTCATTTCAGAATTTGGTAACATTGATGAGCTGGTTAGTGAGCTCGGAATTAAGAAGGAGGAAGAAACCAATTCTTATCCCCTGATCACGAAGGATGAGGCATATTCCTACCTGAAAGTGAAGAAGACCATGGGCATTCAGATCGGCTTCGGAGTTCTCTTATGTATCCTTGCCCCTGCTGCCTTGATTCTGATGAATCAGTTGTTCGAAGACGGTATCTTCGGCACAAGGTTTATGAAGGATACAGGATCGGTCCTAAGTCTGATCCCCTTATTCCTGCTGGTCGTAATTGCCGTGGGTATCTTCATCTATTCCGGCATGAACTTTGAGAAGTATAAGCATATTGAAAAAGGTGTGACCCTTCCTGCCGGTGTGAAAACAGAAATACAAAAACTATATGATAACTTTAACCGTACGTTCTTCCTCAGCGTGATGATAGGAGTTTGTATCCTTATCCTCTCCCCTGTTTCGCTTTTCCTCACCTCATTAATGGGAGAAAACATGCCACAGTATGGTGTGGTGATCATGCTCGGTATTGTTGCTGTTGCAGTGTTTAATTTCGTCTATTTCGGAACAATCCGTGAAAGCTATGGACGTCTCCTGCGTATTGGCGAGTATGCACCGAGACAGCAGCGCAAGGAAGATAAAGTCATTGGGGCAGTAGCCTCCATCGTATGGCCATTAGCAGTAGCCATCTTTCTGATCTGCGGCTTAGTTTATGATTTATGGAGTAAGGCATGGATCATATTCCCGATCACAGGCATCCTGTTCGGTATGTTCAGTGCTGCTTACAGTATTATTACAGATAACAACGAACAGAAGTAAACCTGTATTCATGACAAGAGGAACCGGCAAGCCGGTTCCTCTTGTTTTACTTCCATTCCTCTGCAAGTATGGCATAATGATAGCTGTCCTGCCAGAGAGGTTTGCCGTCACTGTCAGTATTAAAATATATATTCTTAAGCTCGTGTCCTTCTCTTCTCATATGTAACCGTTCCAGCAGCTTCCAGGACGCAATGTTCTCCGGGTTACAGCTTGCCACCACTCTTCTGACGTTCTTCTCCCGGAATGCATAATTTAACAATGCTCCTGCACTTTCTGTTGCATATCCGCTCCCTTGATAGTTCCGGTTGAAGACATACCCCAACTCCCAGGCGCCAAATTCCCTCTTAGAAAAATATAAATTCCCGATCAATTTATCAGAATCCTTAATACATACTGCAAGGAATTCCTCATTCTTGGATCTTCTGACTGCCTCCAACCTGCATTGTTCTCTTGTGAAAGGGGGATAGGGCTCATACCTTACCACCTCTTCATCAGAAAGGTACTGATAAAGGTCCTCATAATCCTCCGGGCGGAATCGCCTGATCAGCAGTCTTGGGGTTAAAAGATTAATATTATCCATATAAACTCCTCTTCTGAAGCTTGCTATTAAAAAATTGCCAATTCCATCATATACCATTCTGATGGAATCGGCAATATTATTATCTGTGTTGCTTACCGAACTTATCATTATAGTGCTCGATGCAATGCCCAATAATCCTTAGGGCATCCACAGGACCTCCGAATTCGTTCACCGCTGTCTCCTTATTCTCCAATTCCTTATATACACTGAAAAAATGTCTCATCTCATTGAAGATATGCTGTGGCAGCTCGCTGATATTCTTATAAATATTATAGGTCGGATCATTATATGGGATTGCGATTATCTTCTCGTCGCCCATTCCGTTATCAATCATATTCATGACTCCGATCGGATAGCATCTGACCAGCGTCAGCGGATCGATCGACTCAGAACAAAGGACCAGAACATCCAAGGGGTCCAGATCATCCCCGTAGGTTCTTGGGATAAAGCCATAGTTAGCAGGGTAGTGGGTGGAGGTATACAGAATGCGGTCCAGTAAGATATGACCGGTTTCCTTATCCAATTCGTACTTCTTCTTACTTCCCTTCGTAATCTCAATCACTGCTACAAAATCCTCCGGCTTAATCCGTTCCGGACTGATATCATGCCATATGTTATTCATGTCAAACCACTCTCTCTTCCTATCGTTCCCTCGTGATGATACTTCATTCTTATCATACCCAATAAAGTACCCGGATTATTTACAGTTCAGAAGCTCCTCCGTCGCCATTACCTTCGCATAACGATTATTCCACATATGATATACATAGAAATCATTGATCTCTTCTGCCTTAAGATATTTATTATCGAAGGTTGATACAGTACCCTCCGGGATAATAACGTTGAAACCGTATTCAAAGGCAACTTTACAGGTAGCATCTATACAATATTCCGTCTGTAACCCGGTCAGTACCAGGGTATCTATGCCTCTTAGCTCGAGGTATTCCCGAAGCCCCGTATTGCGGAAGGCGCTGTTATAGTTCTTATCAAATACCTTCTCTCCCTCCGTCGGCGCAATATCCTGATAGATCTGCCAACCCGGCGTTCCTTTCTCAAGACTGCTTCCGGCGCCATCATCATGTCTCACAAAGATAATCTCCCCGGAATTCTTCTTAAAATGTGCCTTCAGCAGATTGATCCGGTGCAGCAGCTCCTGAATCCTGTAGGGCTGGTCTTCTACTATATCCGTTTGTACATCTACAATCAGTAATGCAGTCTTCTGATAATCCATGCGCTTGGTATCCACCCTTTCTTTCTAATCATATCGGCTCACTTCTCAGACCATAATCTTATGGGAAATAGGAACACCTGTCAATATAATTCGGTGACTGTCCTAATTCTCATGGAACATAAAGCAAATGATCCGGCAAATGATTCTTACCGTAAATGTCGGACAAAATCAAACTAAAATCTGAAAATGTACATTACTAATCGGTTTTATTGAAATAAATTAAGGTACAGACAGGTCATGTAACCTATTATCTGTACCTTACGAACGGTCATCATTCTATAATTTCTTCTTCCTGAACACAGAGATGGAAGTCAGGATTGCTCCAATCATCAAGCCTACTGTAACCAGAATCGACCATAGTGCATCGGACGGTTGCAGGTCTCCGGATAAAAACTCCGTATTATGAGAAGCTAAATAGGTAGGGTTGAACTTCTCCAGACCCGGGAATATATTCAATAGCAGGAAAACGGCCAAGGCGGTTGCCGTCAGGATCAAACCACCAAAGCTACCGCCGGTCAGGATGCTTGAAAGTATGATCAGCGCCAGCAGAAAAACTCCGAAAAGCCATAAGCAGAATAGGGAGAACAGGATATTCTTAACTCCTGAGGTATCAAACAGATACATGGTATAGCCCTGGTTTACCGATCCGGCAAAAGCCAATACTGCTGTCCATACCGCCAAAGCAGCTGTAAACTTTGAAAGGATCACGGTGTGTCTTCCGAGCCCCTTAGCCAGAATGTTGATCAGAGTCCCTCTGGTCAGCTCATTCGAAATCATTCCTCCAAATACCAGAAGTATTACGATAACTCCCATCTGGGTCGTGTTTTTGAAAAACTGGCCGTAAGCATCCATCGCTGTTGCTTCCGGTATTGTGATTACTATTCCCTGAATCTTCATACCGGACATGATATCCGGTAACATTTTGGCTGTCAGAGGGCTCATCAAGCCAAAGAGGAAGAATACAGCGAATAGGATCAGCATACGAAACGTACGGATCTGTTCCATAAATTCTTTCTTAATAAAAGCTATATAACCCTTCATCCTACCACCTCCAGGAATACATTTTCTAGGGAGGGCTCCAGAATCTCATAGCGCAGCACCGGGATATCTTCCCGGACGAGCAGTGCCATAAGCTCCTTACCAAATTTCTCTGCCTTAGTAAGCTTGACATTGATACAGTTTTCTTCCGCTGTTGCCTCGAGCACAAAAGAAAGGTTTTTTATTTTATCTGTCAGCTGCCTTGCGACCTGCTCACTTACCACTTCGATGCGGATCGCGTCCTTCCGTCGATCATTCTTAATCTCCTGCACAGTACCCTGTAATACCAGCTTCCCTTCGTTCAGTACCCCGATGCTGTCACAGATCCGTTCCACATCAGAGAGGATATGGGTTGAGAACACGATTGTCGTCCGCTCCCTGGCTACCGACAGAATATCCAGGATCTCCTTCCTTCCGATCGGGTCCAGGGCAGAGGTAGGTTCGTCACAGATCAGAAGCTGTGGCTCATTTAAAAGTGCCTGAGCGATTCCCAATCTTTGTTTCATTCCACGGGAAAATCCCCGGATCCGCCTGTTGGCGCTCTCCAACCCAACCAGCTGAAGCAGTTCCATAGACCTGGCTGCAATCAGCTCCTTCGGTATTCCTGTAATCTCGCCGCACAGTCTTAAATATTCCTTCGGACTCATGTAACCATAGAATTCAGGGACATCGGGCAGATAACCGATATACCGGTTCGTCTTTGTATTGCCATAGGCAACCTTCTCTCCCGATACATAGATCTCCCCTGCACTGGGTTCCAGAAACCCGAGGATCATCTTCATCGTGGTTGTCTTACCGGCTCCGTTCTTACCGATGAAGCCGAATACCGTATGCTCCGGTACCGAGAAGCTTAAATCTTTGATTACTTCCAGGCTGCCGAACTGTTTCTGAATATTCTTAAGTTCTAAAATATTCATTATTCTTCCCCTCTTCCGACAGTGAAAAAAAGATGGGCCCAACGACCTGAAAGAATACCACAATAATGATCCAGAGAACCCGATTGCCGAAGCGGTATTTATTATGCTTTAATACATGCAGTAATGCCGTCAGCAGCAGCGCCAGCTCCACAATTATAATCGGTATCAAAAACGGTAAATATTCCATAAGCTTTTCCATATCTTCCTCTTTCTGCGCAAATCAGCGCCAATCATATTTTTCAACTATATTAATTCACAAACTTTTTGCTTCAGGTATCTAAAATATCAGCCTCATAGATACCTATCATTTCTTTCTGTAATAATCCTGTATTCTCATGATGATTATAGGCTTTCCAGCCGCTTTACAATATGGCGGTATCGCTCCTCCTCTTTCAGGCTCTCAAGTGCCGGATTATTCACAAGGAGGTTCTTAAGATCGTGCCAAATTGCCTCAATATTCCTGGGTGCGACAGCTTCAATATTGATATCCGCAAAATATTGCTCGAGAACATCAAATATATCATTTCCTTTGAGAACTATCTTCCCCTTACCCATCCGGTCCATCAGCTCGATGCAATGTTCAAGAGCATTCAGTGCTTTCTCCTTATCACCCACGCCTGCAAAGGCATATACAGCGGATAACTCCATCTGCATCAGCAGTGCCGGATGCAGCTCTCCCAGGTTAAAGATTTTACATAAGCTGTTGTATATCCCGTAGAAGCGCTCCAGCTTTGTTACATTGCCCGCATACATCTGGAAGAAATCCGGTGCGGCGCCAACGATACTCATGAGATTCACATAGACATATCCCTGCAGGTGTTCCAGTGCCTTATTAAAATCCCCTTTCATCTGATAAGCTTTCACCAGAAGGTTCTCAGGATTCATAATTGTTTCATTCAGCTTTTCCAGACGCTCAATCGCTTCTGCCGGCTTCTGCTGACTAAGGTAGCATATAGCCTGAAGCTGGACTGCCTGTTTTGCTAAAGCCACATCATCCGAGGATTTCTCCACTCTCTGGTACAGCTCTAGCAGATACTCCATAACTTCCTCGGCAATCTCTTTCTCAGGTGCTAAGGATACATGATTCAGCAGAACCAGGCCTAACTGAACCTGCAGCTGCCAACAGGAGTAATACTTTTTTAAATACACCTTGCATTCCTTCAGCACCTTATCAAAGGGCTCCTTCGTAAACGCTTCTGCCAGTTTGCGATATAGCTTCCAGATCTCCTCTAATGTCATCTGAGGCTCATATCCAACCAGCTCATCAATGCTAATATTAAAATACGTAGCTAATTCTGGCAGAAGCAAAATATCCGGATAGCTCTGTCCCGATTCCCATTTTGATACCGCCGGTTTCGATACACCCAAGTGATTCGCCAGTTCCTCCTGAGTAATCCCCTTTCTCTTCCTTTGCTCTGCAATTCTTACTCCAATCTTTAGGTCTGCTATTTCGCTCACCTCTCTTTTAATTTTGTTAACCATTGGTTATCTTATGCTCTTATTCTAATGCAGATTTTTTCATATATCAATGGAGAGGAAATTAATTTTTGTTAATTTTATTAACTTACAGTTAACATTAGTAGGCATTCGCCCATATCTTAAACATTATTTATCTCTCTTAATGAAAACTACACTACCATAAAAAGATACTCCACCTTGGAAATGGTCGTTTGTCACTATCCATTCCATGTGGAGTATCAAAACATTCTTTATTTAAATTTTATTTATCATAGTGAATTTAATAGCACCTGGTATATGGGGGAATTTATTCTTTAATAAGATCAAGCTTGTGCATTACCTCAACAAATTTATCAATGTCAATCGGTTTAGCCGCATATGCTTCGCAGCCGATCTCGAAGGATTGCTGCACCAACTGTGTTTCCTGTAACGCAGTTGTCATAATTACTTTTACTCTCTTCTCAGGTAACACCCCCTTTGACTTTTCATAATCACGGATCGCCTTTAACACCTTCACTCCATCCACCTTAGGCATCATAATGTCCAGGCAGATCAGATCATAGGGCTGATTATCCTTCACCGAAAGCAGATATGCATCGAGTGCCTCGATCCCATCTACCACCACATCCACTGCCCCGTACGATGATAGAAATTTTGATAAAAACCTCCTGCTGACCAAATCATCTTCAACAATTAAAATCTTCATATCAGTTTCCTCCTTCTTTAAATACTTGATCTTTGATATACCAAGAATTCTCTCTTAAGCTGCAAGGCGTATTGAAAAACTTCCTCCGGATTATCCCGTCTGGCCGCAAGCTCTATCCGAAACGCCGTGCTCTTCAGCTCCTCTGCCTCCAGCTGATTACAGAGTCCCTTAACATCTTTGGCAATTGTTTCTAACGCCATGACATTATTGTTATGTAATGCGTTTTCCAACTCCTCCATCTTAGCAGAGAGCTGCGTAAATAGCATCTGTTCGTTTAACGGCCCAGAAGAATCGTTCTTGCCGGATAAAAACACAATGCCGCTATCCGTAATTTTTACCTCCGGCTCCTCTTCGATAGGTTTATTTGATCTGCCAGATACAGTCGCAATTGTTTGAAAAAGCTCCTCCATTTGTATAGGTTTTGCTACATACCCATCCATACCCAGGGATAGATATTTGTCTCTGTCGCCCTTAAGAGCATACGCCGTCAGAACGATAATAGGCGTATGCTTCAGATTATTCTGTTTTTCAGCCTCACGAATTCTTCTGGTGGCTTCCACCCCATCCATCTGAGGCATTTGAATATCCATCAGGATCAGATCATACTTACCTCTCTTATAACAATCCAGCGCCTCAAGTCCATTATTTGCTGTCGATATTATATGCCCCTTATCTGATAACATCCTCTGTAATACCAGCTGGTTGATCGGGTCATCCTCTACGATAAGAACCCGGAGCTGAGTCACGTTTTTATCTGCTTGGGGCGGAATCACAGGAGTATCCTCAGGCCTGCTGCCGAGCTGATAAGGTATCGCAAAACAAAAATTACTTCCCTTTCCTTTTTCACTCTCAACCCATATGCTTCCTCCCATTAGCTCCAGCAGCTGCTTTGAAATTACCAAGCCTAACCCGGTACCTCCGAATTTTCTAGTATTAGAACTATCTACCTGACTGAAGCTTTGGAATAATAGCTCCTGTTCCTTTGGGGAGATACCGATCCCCGTGTCCCGCACAGAGAACTGAAGCACCGCCTTACCGTCATCCCTGGTTTTCTTTCTGACCTCGATGGATATTTCTCCCTTATCGGTGAATTTAATGGCATTATTGATCAAATTATTCAGTATCTGCTGAATACGGTTTGGGTCTCCGATCAGATAGGGTGAAACATTAGAGGAATAGGTAAATAATAATTCCAATCCTTTTTCATTCGCCTGGAAGGAATGGGCTTTCGTGATTTCCTCCAAAAGCTCCTTCATGTTAAAATCAATATTCTTGATACTGAGTTTTCCGGCTTCCATCTTAGAGAAATCCAGGATATCATTGATTACGTTGACCAAAGATCCTGCACAGGTTTTTGCAGTAAGCAGATTCTCCCGTTGATCTGTGTTCAATTCTGTTAGCAGAGTCAGATCAATCATACCAACGATGCCATTAATCGGAGTTCGAATCTCATGGCTCATATTTGCCAGGAATTCACTCTTTGCGAGGCTTGCCTTTTCTGCCTGATCCTTGGCTCTTTTCAGTAAAATCTCTGCTCGTTTCTTTTCGTCAATGTCAGTAATAATCTGTGCAAGGTAGCCCTTTTCCGGGCTGTACAGCGCCATGGAATACCAACGCTTCGTACTGGCTACATAAATCTCGTCGACATAGATACTTTTTCCTTCTGAGATAATCTGCTGATAGAACTTTTTAGCTCTATTAATCTCATCCTTATGATCAGAAAAATGTGCTCCGTAGGTTTGACCAATCACATTCCCCCTGTCCTTCAGAAACATCTCATGATAAGCGTCATTATACATCATATATTGAAGGTCACTTAGATTGCCGGCGTCGTCAAATATTAGCTTGTGATACGCGAATCCGGAATGCATGTTCATAAACAGGTCGTGATACCTTTTCTCACTCTCCAGGAGACGTAATTCTGCTTTCTTTCTTTCCGTAATGTCACGGGCTACCGAGAGGATTAATTTCCTGTCAGCCAGTTTAAAGTAATGAGAATTCACTTCAATGGGAATCTCTTTTCCCTCTTTCGTAACAACAGGCGTCTCGTAAGTATAATTGCTATTCTTAACAATGCTATTGATTACAGATTGCTTTTTCTCGATTCTTTTATCAAAGTTTATTTTCAGAATTGATTCTCCTATCAACTCCTCGCGTTTATACCCTAAAGTCTCACAAACCGTATCATTGACTTCGACAATTCTGCTGAGGATTTCCGTATCATCAACGATTTCATGAAGAAAGATCAAGTCCCATGCCTTATTAAATAGCATCCGGAATTTTGCTTCACTTTCATAAATAGCTTTTTCGGAGTTTTTTCTCTCGGTGATGTCACGAATGATACTGAGCAACAATTTTTTCCCGCCTAATTCAGTACCCTGAGAGCTTACCTCCACAGGAAAGCATGTACCGTCCTTCCTATAATGCACCGTCTCAAAAGTAATCCCGCTTTCTTTTGCAGTTTTAAGATTTTTTATAACTTCCGTCCGATTTCTTCTGATATCGTAGATGCTTAAGCCACATAATTCCTTATAGGTGTATCCATAAGCCTTAATAGCTGCTTCATTAGCTTCAATAATTGACCCATCCTCTTCAAGGAACATGATAATATCCCTGGTGTTCTGCGATAGAAGACGATAGCGTTTCAACCCTTCCTCTGCCGTTTTCTTGTCATGAACATCTATTCCCATGCCGATATATCCCTCAAATAAACCCTCCATGTTATAGAATGGGCGGATATAGAGCTTTACCCAACGATATTCTCCTCCCTTACAAAGAATGCGGCATTCCGTATCATAGGGTTTTAAATCCATAAACGCTTTTGCATAATCTGTCAATAGAGCATCTTTCATGTCAGGATCTATGAAGTCAAACCACATAAAACCATAGCTTTCTTCAATTGGGGCTCCGGTAACCTCCACCCAATTTTTATTCATATAGATAATATTACCTGCCACATCGGTTTTCCAGTTGAAGGTCGGAAACTTCTCGTACATTCTTAGGTAGAAATCATTCATTTTGGTCAGGGTTTCTTCATTTTCTTTCTGTTCTGTGATGTCCTCCGAATTTATCATCACACAAAGCTCACCATTTATTTCTATTGGAACAAAGTCCAGCTTCTTCCATTGCTTTATCTCAGCACCGTTCTTCAGAACAGTACCATAGGTGACCACTCCCAGGTGAGATCTCCCTGTCATTAGTACTTCGTTGGAATGCTCTCTGAACTTACAGCTTTTGCATTTAGACCCATATCCACAGCCGGCTTCAAGGTGATTCGGACAGTTAATCCCTTCTCCTAAAACCTTTCCCTCAATATTAGTTAAATCATTATTCAGCTCATTCAGGTATGCCTTATTGATTTGTATTATTCTAAACTCTTTATCAATAATTAACTTACCATGGGGGGATGCTTCGAATATGGTCTCAAAATTATTCCGTTCAATCCTTAATTTCTGTTCCGTATTTTTAAGTCTCGTGATATCGCGGAAAACTACCACTATTCCTGTAATTTTGCCGTTTTGTTCAATCGGAGAACAGCTGGCGGAGATATACTTCGTAACTCCGCTTTTCGTACGGATGGCTGAATGGTTCTGCAGACCGGTAACTTGTCCGGCAGACATGGCAAGTCTGACAGGACTTTCCGGTATTTCATGTGTAACAGCATTAAAAAGACAGAATATCTCATCAAATACTTTCCCTGCTGCCTCAGCGCTTACCCATCCTGTGATTTTCTCCGCCGTAGGATTCATATAGGTGATGCAGCCCTCTATGTCAGTGGCGATTACACCGTCTCCGATGCAAGAGAGCATCGCTGCTGTTTGCTCATAGGTCAGATTTTTATTAGTGTTTTCGGTTTGATTATCCATGATTTTCACCTCTGGTACACAATTAATATACAAAGCGGATAAGAGGGCTCTCCCCCCTTATCCCTTTGTATTTGGAATATGTTTTAATACTTTCCGAATTCTCTGTCGTTTAGTACGATCCGTTTGGTGCTTGCGGAGGACGCTTCCGAATGAGCTTCCTTTGTTCTTTTATTACCTGTTTTTTTATTCTCTGCCATACTGTCCAGCATCTTGAGAACCTCCGGGTTAAACTCCTCCATGCCTTTGTAGGATGACTTTGAGAAATGAGCTTTTCTAAGTTTAAATCTGGAGACCTGATCCTGCAGCATCATCGCCTGACTGGAAAGCTCTTCACTGGCAGCCGCCGTCTCCTCCGAGGTTGCGGAATTTGTCTGTACCACTTCGGATACTTGCATGATTCCCTGATTGATCTGAGAAATACCGGACGCCTGCTCATTGGAAGCTGCAGCGATGTCACCCACCAAATCAGCAACTCTGGTCACATCTTGAACAATTTTATTTAATGCCTCTGCAGTCTCATTAGCAATCTTTGTGCCTCCTTCTACCTTTTTAATAGATCCTTCAATCATCTCGGTGGTTTCTTTTGCAGCACTGGCACTTCTTGCTGCGAGATTTCTTACTTCCTCCGCTACGACTGCAAAACCCTTCCCGTGCTGTCCTGCCCTGGCTGCTTCCACTGCCGCGTTCAGTGCCAGGATATTCGTCTGAAAGGCAATTTCATCAATTACCTTAATGATCTTTGAGATATTATTTGAGGAGTCATTGATTGCATCCATTGCCTTCAGCATTTCTCCCATTTGGCTATTTCCCTGAATCGCATTTCCCTTCGCTGTCTCGGCCAGCGAATTTGCCTGGTTTGCACTATCAGCATTCTTTTTTGTTTGAACGGATATTTCCTCTAAGGAAGCCGTAAGCTCTTCAATCGAGCTGGCTTGTTCCGTAGCTCCTTGTGACAGTGCCATACTGGAGTCCGAAACCTGTGTGGAGCCGGATGCTACCTGCTCTGATGCATCATTTATGTTCGCCATGACCTCATTCAGATTGTCGGTCATTGTTCTGAAGGAAGCAGCCAATTGCCCAACCTCATCTCTGGAGCTGATATCAATTATAACATCCAGATCACCATTTGCAATCTTATCGGCATTGACCAACAGCTGTTTGATTGGTTTACTGATAATATTTGCGATTAATAAACCTAGACCGATCGAAAGAATAATGCCAATGATAATAATTGATATCATTACAGTTGACTGCGATCTAAAATTTTTGGCATTTAAATCTGAGCTTTCTTTGGCGGCATTTTTGTTATATTCGATCAATTGTTCTAAGCTCTGATCAGCCGCCTCTCTTGCTGCAGCAAAATCAGTTAGCTTATCAAGGGCTTCATCGAATTTACTGTTTTTGATCAGCTCAATATTTTCACTTCTTACTTCACGATAGGCCTTTAAACTGCTCATGACATTATTATATAATTCTCTGTTATCCTGAGATTTTATATGCTCCTCCTCATACTCTGTAAGCAGGCTGTTATTTTTCTCAGTAAGCTGATTGATCTCATCAACTCTTTGCTGGAACTTGGTCATGTCCCTTTCGTATAGCATCAGGAAGTAGTTGGATCTGATCAGCAGAAGACTCTTTTGGATTTCTGTCAGATTCTGAGAAGGAATAAAGTTATTATCGTACATCGCATCTCCACGTTCATTGATTGCTGACATATTGCTGATTCCTATAAATCCAACCGTTCCTGTGAAAATTGCCAGTACGATAAAGCAAAGAATCAGCTTCATTTTTATTTTAAGATTCCTAAACCACGTCATTTGTAATTCCTCCTCATATAATGGTTATATTATTCATATCATCATCGTTCAGCAGCTTATCACAATCCAGCAATAGCTTAACCTCGTTACCAACCTTGCCAATGCCCCTGATATATTTACTTCCTTCTTTGCTAACCTCCGGCGGAGGAACGATTTCAGTCTCCGGTATCGATAGTACCTCGGACACACTGTCTACAATCAGACCTATGGATATATTCTGAATATCTACTACGATCACACAGGTTCTGTCATTATACTCCCGGAAGCTCTTCTTAAATCGTAATCTTACGTCCATCACCGGGATAATCTTCCCCCGTAAATTAATAATTCCTCTGATGTAATCAGGAAGCTCCGGAACCTCTGTTATGGTTTGAATTCCGATAATCTCTGTAACATACCGTATCTCAATTCCATAGGTTTCACTTCCCAAGAGGAAGGTCAGAAATCTGCCGGCCAGAGTGTCTTCCTCTTCCATTACATCCAGTACTGCTACTTCAGCCATGGTTATTGCTCCTTTCTGGTTCATTCAATGTCTTATGTTAGCTTTATATCTATTTAAGCGTTTGATAACCCTGAGATGTCCAATATTAAGCTGATATTCCCATCACCCAAAAGGGTGCATCCGGAGATTCCCTGTTTCTTGCTTGAATTACTGATATACTGGGGAAGGGCCTTAACTACAACCTGCTGCTGACCAATCAGTCTGTCCGCAAAAATGCAGAATTTCTTCTCATCCTGCTCCACCATGACAATGATCCCTTGAGTGAAATCAGTAACCTCCGTCCTAACATTAAAGAACTCATGCAGCCTGAGAATGGAGTAGCATTGCCCACGCATCATAATCATTTCATTACCGTCAGGATCTTTGATCAGATCTGCTTGCTTCGGTCGGAAGGATTCCTTAATGGCAGTTATCGGTATTGTATAGTGGGAGTGACCTACCTGAATATTCATTCCATCAATAATAGCCAGGGTGAGTGGTATCTTTATCTTTATCGTTGATCCAACTCCCTCAGAGCTTTCCACGGATACCACTCCTCCGATGGCTTCAATGCTCTTGGTCACAACATCCATACCCACCCCTCTGCCACTGAATTCGGTGACAGACTCCTTCGTGGAGAAACCGGGTAGGAAGATCAGATTGTAGACCTCCTTATCGGACATTTCGCTTTCCGGTTTTGTTAACAGCTGATTTTCTCTGGCTTTCTCGAGTATCTTTTCTTTACTTAATCCCTTTCCGTCATCCCTGACCATAATAAGGACATCGCCTCCGGCATTCTTCGCCTCCAGGTATACCTTGCCGGTTGTAGGTTTTCCAAGCCTTGTCCTGACCTCCGTCGTCTCAATCCCGTGATCAATCGCATTACGAACGAGGTGCATCAAAGGATCGGAAATATGCTCAATGATGTTCTTGTCAACCTCTGTCTCCTCACCGGCCAGTATCAGTTCGACTTCTTTATCCAGCTTCTTACCCATGTCACGGACTATGCGCTGCATCTTGTGAAAGGTATTAGCCAGAGGCACCATGCGGATGGACATTACGATATCCTGCAGCTCACTTGTGATCTTGTGCAGCTGACGGGCTGCTTTATAGAAATTAGTCAGTTCCAACCCTCTTAAATCAGGGTTCTGAACTACCATTGCTTCGGAAATCACCATCTCGCCCATCAAATCCATGAGCTTATCAAGCTTGGCTACATTTACGCTGATGATGGTTTGATTACTATGGGATGCCGTAGTAATCTCCTTCTCCTTTTCCTTATGTTCCTGTAATGCAGGTGTCTTAATCGTACTGCCTTCTATAACCGACCTATGTTCCCTTATTTGTTCTTTAATTTCCTCATCGTTATCCGCCAAAACCAGCTCAAGGTCTTTCAGAAATATCGTCTTTTTAAAAAAGTCTTCCACTTCCTGATAGGTCCTGTCTGTCTTTAAGAAAACCTGAAACCCATTTTCACGGATAATCTTGATACTCTCGTCATTGTCTATAATATCCGCCGGCTGGTAGACAACCTCCTGAGCAAGCTCCTTGATATTATGGATAATGGTATAGGCTCTGATATTTTCCATCTCACAGCCATCTTCAAAAAAGATAGTTGCTCTGAAATAATTAGAAGTTAGATGGGCTTGTGCTTTACTTTGGGCTATGTAGTATTGCGGCTGTTTAGAAGCTTGTGGTTTTTCTAGTTCCGCACCGGAAGGATCCCTTCCCTTAATCGCAGTTAAATACTCTTGAATACTATTCCTTAAACCGGAAGCTTCTCCGTCAACCGCTTCACCGTTCCTTATCTTGTAAAGCTCCACCTTAATGAAATCGACTCCTTCCAGAACCAGGCTGGAAAGCGTCGTGTAATCTAATTCCAGAGGCTTCTTTTCCCTGATATAATAGAATAGATCTTCCATAGAATGGGCTAACATCGATATATCATTGAACAGCATCATCGCTGAGGAGCCTTTGATGGTATGCATAATGCGAAATATCTCATTTACCGATTCCGGAGTATAGCTATTTAATTTTTCGCTCTCCAGAATTAATTGTTCCAGCTGCTCAAGGTTCTGAGAGGTCTCAAACAGATACATCTCAAGCATCGGCTCATTAGAATACAAATCCGACAAAAAGTTCACTCCTTCCCTTTAAGATTTAAACACTTGGCTTTTATTTTTCAAATGCTTTTAATAACGCACTTAATGAGTTCATCACTTTATCTCTTAATGAAAAGCTATAATTTGAAAAACGCCAACTTAAGCACCACTCTCTTACCAGTCCATTGATCATTACTGCTAAGCTTTCCCTATCCATGATAGAACTGAGTCTTCCCAACCTTTGGCCCTGTTCAATCAATTCCATCATAAAGTGTTCCCTGCTAAACATAATACTTTTTATCTTTTCAGAGTGATCCGGGTCTTTTCTCAATAAGTCGTAATTCTGTGTTATCACGGTTATGGCCGGATAATTCTGATAGTAATTCGTATAGGTATCCACAAAATAAATCAAAGCGTCCACAGGATCCATATTCTTAACCTTGATTGACTGAATAATATCCTTATCATACACAGAATAATGATCCAGTACCGCCAGGAGCAGCTCTTTTTTTGTTTTAAAATGCTTGAATATGGCGGGTTCCGAAATACCAACCCTCTTCGCAATCTCTCTGGTCGAGAAATCATGTACACTATATTCATTTATGACTTCAATTGTTGCAAGAATTATCATTTCTTTCGTATGAAGCAATCCAGATTCCATTTTATATCACCTCGGTTAGTTATCACTTACTAACCATATTATAACTACGATAGAATAATTTGTCAATCACTTTCTTATTTTGGTATATTTTATCGAATATTGTGTTTTAGAAGCAGAAAAAGGACTGTATCCTGCCATCTTTCTGCAGGTTACAGTCCCTTTAAGGCAAACCTTTCGGTTCTCAATAATCTGTTATATAAATGTGTACTCTAAATCATGATGTTCCCCTTACTTCACATAATGGCAGATATCCAAAATTACCTTTCCTTCCCCATCAGGTGTTGTGAATCGGGGACATCCATAACGTTCAAAGAACCAATATGCACCCTCTTCATCCGTAATAATCTCATACCCTTCCTGGAATAGCCTCTCTGCACATTTGTCTTCCTTACAGTACAGTTCGCCTTCCGGACCATGGAGCCAGCAAACACCGAGTCTTGAAGCCGGCATATCTACATATCCGTATCCTTCCGGAACCTCAGACCCTTGTGGAAGAAACATACCAATCCAATATTGAAATGGTTCGCCATCCTTACAGCGCATCAGCCCGATATATGCATCTGCGTCTTCATACTTCGTCAGGAACTCTTCTGTGACCAGTTGCTCCAGGGGCTGAAAAAGATTATTTTGGAACCATTCACCCCACTTCTGGCCAAAGCCTCCGTCAACCCTGTCTTCATCACCGTATCTCATACCTGTAAAGCGCATAGCAGGTATCGATTGGACATAAGATTTTGTAATTTCAACCATATTTTATCCTCCTATGGAACCATTTGTTTTTACCAAGTAATGCCATTATAGAACAAATGTTCTCTCGTGTCAAGTATAAAATGATTACCCCAAATCAGATTATTAAGCGATATAATTACTCTCCATGATATCCCTTCAAATAGATCTCCTTCAGCTCAGTAACAAGCGGCATTCTGGGATTAGCGGTCGTACACTGATCCTCAAAGGCCCGATCTGCTAACATATCCACAGCCTGCATAAATCTCTCCTCAGAAATTCCACAGTCCTTAATCGTCATCGGCATGTCAAGCTTCTGCATCAGTCCCCTGATGTTCAAGATTAAACCGGCAATTCCTTCTTCCGTATTCGTACAGGGAAGCCTGAGGTACTTCGCAATTTCCGCATATTTCTCATCTGCGACATAATGCTCATACTTCGAAAATGCAGTGAACTTCGTCGGCCTCGAAGCATTATACCTTATCACATGGGGAAGTAAAATCGCATTTGCCCTGCCGTGGGGAATATGAAACTCTCCGCCCAGCTTATGGGCAAGGCTGTGATTAATTCCAAGGAAAGCATTCGTGAAGGCCATCCCCGCGATGCAGGAGGCATTATGCATCTTCTCCCTGGCTTCCTTATCCTCACCGTTAACATACACCCTAGGCAGATACTCGAAAACCAGCTGAATAGCTTTCATAGCCAGGGCATCCGTGTAATCGGAGGCCATTACAGAGACATAAGCTTCAATTGCATGGGTTAGGACATCTATGCCGGTATCCGCCGTAACCTTAGCAGGAACGGACTGGACAAATTCCGGATCTATGATTGCCACATCCGGGGTCAGCTCATAGTCGGCTAGAGGATACTTCGTATCCCTGGCAGGGTCTGTGATTACGGTGAACGAGGTTACCTCGGATCCGGTTCCCGAGGTAGTCGGTATTGCCACCAGCTTTGCCCGATTTCCCAAGGATGGGTATTTGAACACACGCTTGCGGATATCCATAAATTTCATTCGAAGATCCTCAAAGCTGATATTCGGGTGTTCATAGAACAGCCAGATTGCCTTTGCAGCATCGATGACCGATCCCCCTCCGATTGCTATGATAACATCCGGCTGAAAGGCCTGCGCCGCTTTCGCACCTTCCAGAACCGTATCCACCGTGGGATCCGGCAGGACTCTGTCAAACACTTCCGAATGGACATAATTCCCGTCGCCTCTTTTTCTTAGGTGGTACAATACCTTCTCCACATACCCCAGCTTTACCATGACCTCATCCGATATGATCAGGGCTTTTGAGATATTAGGCATTTTAGACAGGTACTGGACGGAACCTGGCTGGAAATAAATCTTTTCGGGTATTTTAAACCATTGCATATTATACCTTCTTCTAGCAACTCTTTTTTTATTGATCAGATTCACTGCAGTTACATTTGCGGTCGTACTGTTTCTGCCGAAGGACCCGCAGCCGAGTGTCAGTGACGGCATATTCGTATTATACAGGTCTCCGATGGCCCCGTGGCTGGAGGGTTGGTTCACGATGATACGTCCTGTATTCACCTGCTTCGCAAAGTCATTGATGACATTCTCATTATTAGAATGGATGACGGCAGAATGACCGGAGCCTCCGAAGTTGACCATCTCCACAGCTCTCTTAATGCCCTCCTCCGAATTCTTTACCTTATAGCAGGCAAGAATGGGACAGAGCTTTTCCCTGGAAAGAGGATATGCCTCTCCTACTTCTTCCAGCGGGGCAATCAATATCTTTGTGTCCTGCGGTACCTCAATTTCTGCCATTTTAGCTATGGTATTCGCCGATTGTCCGACAATCTGTGGATTCATCGCACATTTCTTCTCATCGATTGCCAGCTTCTCCAGCTTCTTTTTCTCTTCTTCCTTAACAAAATAACAGCCGAGCTTTGTCATATACTCCACTACTGAAGCATAAATATCCTGATCAATGATGACTGCCTGTTCCGAGGCACAGATCATTCCGTTATCGAAGGTCTTGGATAAGATAAGGTCAGTGACAGCCCTCTTGATGTCGGCACTCTTCTCTATATAACAGGGTACATTACCCGGACCTACTCCTAAGGCGGGTTTTCCTGCGCTATACGCCGATTTCACCATGGAGGAGCCGCCGGTTGCGAGAATCAATGAGATTCCATCGTTGTTCATCAGTGCCTGGGTCGCATCAATCGAAGGTTCATCGATCCATTGGATGCAGTCAGCCGGTGCTCCTGCCCTGACAGCAGCATCCCGGACAGTCCGTGCCGCCTCTACGCTGCACTTCTGAGAGCTGGGATGGAATGCAAAGATTATCGGATTCCGAGTTTTTAACGAAATGATACATTTAAAAAGTGTGGTTGCGGTCGGATTCGTAACCGGTGTAATCCCTGCGATTACTCCCACCGGTTCAGCTATATCGAAGTAATCCTCCTCTTCATTTTCATCTATAATGCCAACTGTTTTCTGATGTTTGATGCTATGGTACACATATTCGGTGGCAAACATATTCTTAATGATCTTATCCTCATATACTCCGCGTCCGGTCTCCTCGACCGCCATTTTAGCCAGCTTCATATGGTTTGCCATACCGGATAGGGCCATTTCCTTCACGATCTGATCCACCTGCTCCTGATTTAGTTTTATCATTTCCTTCAGTGCAAGCTTGCCTCTCTCTACCAGCTGCTCTATCTTGTCCGCCTCGGTACCGGGGGTCTTTTTGTTCTCTTCCATAGTAATCTCCTGCCTTATCATCACATTATTTCCTGATTACTATGTACGAAATGATACCGGAATATTACTGAAACTCAAAAAATCACCAACCGCATACTCTGTGATTGGTGATATCGATAAACATATTTAATTTATAAGCTCACTATCCGGAGGATAACCTTCCCTCCGGCATGACCACGGCTTAACCGACTGCTATTATGTAGATGTTATTTCTCCAATTGCCATATATACTTGCTCTTACGAAAGATGATACAGGTAACAACTCCAATAATACCAAGAAAGAAAAACAAGAATGCCGCACCCGAACCTTTACCACTACCGAAAACCGAAACCAGAAAACCACTCGCTTTTTGGGATGCCATAAATGGTTCAAATACCTTGTCTACTAATATCCCTCCCATAAAATACCCAATTGGGATCGTAAAAAACTGTAGGGTATTTCTGGCTGAATATACGCGTCCCTGCATGTCAATCGGAATATGATTTCGAAAAACCACATCCATATTGGCACCCATAACCGGAATAACAATCCAGCCTAGAACAGCACCGATACACCAAAGGGGTACCGACCTGCAAAATGCCAAAAAGAAGTTCTCTGTACTCATGGAAATTAAAAGCATGTCACAAATCACACGAACACGGCTTTTGGGAGTAGGTAGTATCGTAGCAATGATGCTACCTGCAAGCGTCGCTATTCCGATAACGAAATTAACAATTCCCAGTGCAACCTCCCCGCCTCCCTCTACTGATAATAACATTGCAGGAAATGCAGCATTGTATACGGAAGCAGTAAAGTTGATTGCCGCCAAAAACATGATCAGATCCAGTATACCACGATTTTGCTTCAGATATATTAATCCGCTTTTCGCTGTCTGTAGGATTGATTCTGATTTGACTGATTCACCGGTCACCTTAGGTATCTTAATAAAACATAACAGCGATACAAATGCAACTACAAAGGTGAACAGGTCAATGGCAATAATCACATTAATGCTAGTCAGGGTCATTATGGTTGTTGCTATAACCGGTGTCAATATATTGATTAAGGAATTCGAAAATGAACGCATTCCGCTGACCTTCTGGTAATGCTTTTTCGGTGTCAGAATGCTGATTGTAACATCTGCTGCCGGTTGTTGAATGGTATTCATCAGCCCGGTAAGTGCATTCAGCACATAAAGGTGCCATAGTTCCATCCGGCCGGTCGCTAATAGGATAAACACCGCAGTAGAGCATAAAGCGGCAAAGCTATCACTTAATAACATTATTTTCTTCTTGTTCCACTTGTCACTCAGTGCGCCTGCAAAAATGCTCATAATTACATAGGGCGCATATGAGCAAACAGATAGTAACGCTGTCATCAAGGCAGAGCCCTGTTGTTGATAGGACCAGATAATCAAAGCAAAACCGGTCATAGAACTTCCTAATGAAGAAAGCGATTGCGATAGCCATAAGATAAGAAAGCTACGAAGCTCCTTAATCGTAGTTTTTATTGAATTCATTAGACTTTGCTCCTTTTTTCTATTATTAAGAAATAAAAATGCAAAGTCATATCGGACCGGATTACACTTACTCCATGCAAATTAGTCCTAATAGACTCTGCATGGAGTCGTTACAATACAAAGCATCATTTTTGCTCCTCCTTCGGCATTCATAAATTATTAGATAATGTAAACATGATCACCAGTGCTATCTCTCATCTCGTTAATAATTCCCTTTTCTTACAAATATTCTAACTCAATTTCCTTGACCCGTCTATATAAAAAATCGTTTGCCGGTACGTATATCTTATACTTTTTAGCCATTTCAATAACAGTTCCCGCAAACGATTCCACTTCTGACGGTTTTCGATTAATTCGGTCCTGCCCCATGGAAGGCGTTCCTTCCGGACTAAGCTTCCCAATAATATCAATATACTGATTTAAATCTGCCTCGGATAATCTGATGCCTTCTGCATTCGCAACAGCAATCACCTCACGCATGGCAGCGATCATCGTACGATTGGGTTCTCCAGAAGCCAGTGCTCCGGCGTAAGTGGTATTATAAACCATACAGGTCTGGTTAACCCCGACATTCAGCATGAATTTGCTCCATAGCCGATGCAGGATATCCGCCTCTACCACATAGGGTAATCCTATTTTATCAAAGAAGGCAATGACACAATTTAGTTTGTCTTTTTGTCTTTCCCCCACAATACCAAGATGTAATCCTCCCATTTGGGTAAATTGCAGCCTGTTATCAAACTTCATTGCATCCATACCCTGAGCTATCGTATAAATTATTTTGTCCATACCATAATGTGATCCGATTACTTTCTCACTAGATATTCCATTCAGCACGGACAGGATTATGGTATCCGGTCCAATACATTTCTTCATGGAAATAAGGGCTTCCTCCAACCCTGTATACTTAACAGCAACGATAAGCAAATCAGCCGGTTTTGCTTCACTATCCTTTGTCAACATGAACCTGATTGCTTCCTCATTGCAATAAAACATCTGATTTTCATACTTCCTGAGACGGTTATCATCCATTATAAAGTCAACTGCTTCCATCCCCAAGCGCTTGACGATATACGAACCATACAGCAGTCCTAAAGCACCCATTCCAATAATGCTTACCTTTTTTATTTCCTTTTTGCTCATATTTCCTCCTAGCTACTAACCATAGTTTGCACTTAATTATTTCTTAAACAATTGTTAAGTTCTAATATTCTATCACCAACATCTTCAGGGCAATGAGCATCCGATACTGTAATGATTTTCACATTATTATTACTCATTATTTTTAGCATTTCTTCATCCATACCTAGGGTGGCTGTATTAGGACAACGTCGAAATACTCCACTATTTTGTTCTGCGTACATATCATTTTTAGAAAGCTCCTTTGCTAAACTAGCATAGTATTCTGTTAAAGAATATGATGGTTTATGGCCAAAAAGTTTAATCGAATCGGGATGAGCTATACCGTCATATATTCCACTTTGGGCAAGTAAAACAGATGTTTCAAAATATCTATGATATATTTCATCGACATTAATTCCATTCCAATGCTCCGCCTTATGGTCAAAGGCAAAATTATCAACAAAATGAACGCTACCCAGCAAAAAATCAAAATCTTTATCTTTAGTTAATTCTACAACTAAATCTTCAAACTCCTTAAAATAACATATCTCAAGACCAAACTTAATCTTAACAGGGAATTGATTGTTTCTAATTTGTTTGATAAGTGACAAATAATCTTCCAGTTTGAGAACTCCTGCTTGTCTATGAAACCATGTATCTATATAATTGCTATAAGCACAAACAGAATCGTACATAGGAACAAATTCTTCAAACCGGTAACAATGTTCAAGAAGCCAAATCTCATCCAATTGCTTTTCAACTGCTTTGTTAACAAATTGATTTACCCATTCATACGTATATTCTCCTCGTTCAATATGAATATGACCGTCTACCATACTACCACTTCCTTATCTGTATTTTGTTAGAGAAAATATCTTCACGAATTCTAATTGATTCACTAATTCCATAATATCATATTTAATAAAATAATTAATCTTTATTTTCCAGTAGGATGTGTACACCAATTATCAATGTGTACCATCTACACTTCCATGGTACTACTGACACAGAGTTGCAGGAATAGCTCAGTCATACGACTCTTACCATGTACCAAATTATCCGAGCAATAAAAAAATCTCTAAACCCTTAATCCTAAAGGTTTAGAGACCATTCTTTGAGAGGCGACAACCGATATTGAACACAGTTCAAATCTGAAGTCTTCCTAAATAAAAAGAGAAGATGCACCACTCACGTGATACATCTTCTCTTTTCAAGGCGACAACCAGATTTGAACTGGTGCTCAGGGTGTTGCAGACCCGTGCCTTACCACTTGGCTATGTCGCCGCATATTTATTTCTTAATAGCTATTTTATTATAGCAACCAGATTATTATACGTCAAGAACGAAAACTGGTTACTACTTTGCTTTTCTCTTTAAGAAAAACAACTCCCCGAGTAGGGCTCGAACCTACAACCCCACGGTTAACAGCCGTGTGCTCTACCATTGAGCTATCGAGGAATAGGTATTCAATAACCTCTAATAACAGAAAAAACAGAAAGCCAATTGGTATTTTCTGTTTCTTTTGATATCCAGATGAGCAGTTAACTCATCTTAATTGACTAAACCTACACTAGAAAATGATGACTTTCTGTAAAAAACCTTTTCAGGTCAAGCCCTCGACCTATTAGTAACAGTCAACTGCATGCATTACTGCACTTCCATCTCTGTCCTATCTACCTGATCGTCTTTCAGGGGTCTTACTAGCTTGTGCTATGGGATATCTTATCTTGAGGGGGGCTTCACGCTTAGATGCCTTCAGCGTTTATCCCTTCCAAACT
>JAEZJW010000077.1 GCA_023415595.1 Bacillota bacterium | reverse complement strand
AATGGTTTTCAACCACATTTCACATAAGGAACTCCCACCATATGTTCCTCTCTCTGTCTGCTTCCTGTTGGTTTACTCTTTTCCGTCATTGCTTTTCTTATGTTATTACTATTATTATATGCAGTTGATTGATTAAGTCAAGGAAAATTATGCTCTTTACTGATTATTATGAAATTACTGAAGGGTTCCGTAGATATACCGGGTCACTAGTTCGGCAACTTTATCTGCGCTGGTATTTGTAGTATCAACCCTGAAATCTGCAGATAGTATTTTCATTTTCTGATTAAGTAATTTCGCTTTTTCAACTGATATCATTTTACTTGTATTGCGCTCAGTGATTCTTCTTACCATTTCATCTTCTTCACAGTCGATCAGAATATGGATCACTTCAAAGCCACGGGCATTCAGTAGTTCAGTGATACGCCGTAGACGTTCTTCTCCGGGAAATACAAAGCTGATAATACAATTTCCAAAACCGTAGCTTCTATAATTAGAACAGCAGTCTGCTATATTATCCTGAATCAGATTAAGCCAATTGATATTGTTCTGATACGGAATGACTCTTCCGACATCATCTCCATCAATGATTGCGAAGCCATCCGGCAATCGTAAATGCAGATTTTTTAGTAGTGTGGATTTGCCTACTCCCGGAGCGGAATTGATGATATAGGCGTAGTTATTTATCATTGGTCATCTCTCCTTTGTTTATAGCTTATCAATGAATACATTCCTTAATTATGACGACTTCGCATCTCTGCTGCTTACATCTCATTCAGATAGCTCTGAAGCCGATCTACCAGCCTGCCGACATGGATGCCATCCACGAAGGAATGATGTACCTGAATGGAGAAGGGCATCATCAGCCTGCCGTCCTTCTCCTGATATTTCCCCCAGTCGAACATGGGATTTGCTTTATCCTTCTGACCGGAATCCGTATGGGAGACATGGGTATAGTTAAGCCAGGGGAGAGCAGAGAAGACGTAGGCATCATTCTCGATTGGGCCGGTGAAGTATTCCTTCTGGCTTGCGATGATACTTTTGGTATTCTCGACGAAGTCCTTCATGGTATCCAGCATCGGTGCATTGATGACCTTGAACAGATCCTCCCCCGGAGCCAGGTAAGCGAAGGAGGTATCAATTCTATCGTACAGAACCACATCATTACCGAGGAAACGGTAGCGATATTCCTCCAGTTCATTTGCACATTTGGTCACGGCGAAGATGAAGGCCAGGGTAAAGGGCCAGCCGTTCTGCTTAGCTGCCTTCCGAAAATGGGTAACATCAAGCTCTACCGTTATACAGTATTGGGGTTGAGCAGCATTACGGAAGATCTGGCAGTGGATCCGGCGGGGCCAGGCGGTTGGATTGATGATGGTATAGGCGTTGGACATACGATCTCCTTTTGGTAGGGATTTTCGATATCAAGAAGGATTTTAGTTAAATGATATATTATATTGTAATATATTACCACTAAGATAACAAGTATTTCCCAATAGTCATCAATTACCTTACTTCACTCCATCCATTGCACTTTTTATTCTTAGGACACCTTCCTCCATCTGCGTTAAACTAAGTCCGCCGTAGCCCAGTACAATTCTGTTCGTATGCTTCCCTTTTACTATGGCATAGTCCTCCACATAATCGATTTCAACGCCACAATCATCGAAAGCTATCCTATCCATTTCAGTTAACTCCCGCATAAAGCTTACCAACAGATGCATCCCCGCATATTCACCGGTAATCTCTATTTGATTGCCAAAGGTGTCGTGAAGGAGCTTCATCAGGTGTTTCCTTTTTGTCTCATACAATTTCCGCATTCTATAGATGTGCCTGTCTAGCAGTCTCTGCTCCAGAAATGCCGCCATTGCCAGCTGCTCAATACCGCCAACCCGAAGATTAGTCTGCTGCAACTGATAAGTGACCTTCTCACATAGCTGCTCCGGCAATATCATATACCCAATCCTAAGGGCTGGAGCAAGGATTTTACTGAAGCTGCCCAGATATATTACACGTTCCTGATCAAGATTTACCATCGCCTGAAGTGCTTCTCCCTTATAACGGAATTCACTGTCATAATCATCCTCGATGATATAAGCATTCTGATCATTTGCGTATTGCAGAAGAGCTATTCGCTGTGCTGCAGGAAATACTTCTCCCATCGGAAACTGGTGGGAAGGAACAATATAAATCAAGTCAATATCGGAGTAGCCCCCCAAGCTGCTGATACTCATACCCTGATCGCCCACCTCTACCGGACAAAGCTCATATCCATGATCTGAGAATATCGTCTTAACAAAATGGATACATGGGTCTTCCAGGGCAATCCTGTTTTTCTCCCGTAAGAAAACCTTCGCAAGAACTTCCATACCCCCGGAAGCACCGGGAACAATCACTACCTGCTCCTGCTTACACTGTATCCCTTTCATTCTGTATGCGTAATTACTGATTGCCTTGCGGAGTCTGATATTACCGGCATCATCATGATAGGTAAGAGAGTTACTATCCGCAGACATGCATGACTCCTTAAGCAGCTTAGCCCATTGAGTCCGCGGAAATGAAGCGATATCCGGGCATCCCGCATCAAAAGCGATGATATCTTCAGCCTTCCATGCTTTCGCAGGAGGAATAAGATCAGCAACTGACGAATCCGGAGGCAGCTTATGTCTAGG
Organism: Bacillota bacterium; assembly: GCA_023415595.1. Lineage (GTDB taxonomy): Bacteria > Bacillota > Clostridia > Lachnospirales > Lachnospiraceae > Mobilitalea. The sequence goes on along the minus strand of JAEZJW010000077.1, from coordinate 677 downwards.
AAGTGTCCCGATATTAGCAACATAGGTGCCGGAACCCAGTGTGCTTTCGAGGTAACCCTCTGCAACCAGCTGCTCATATGCCTCGATTACAGTATTTCGGGCGATCAACATGTCTTTCGAAAGAGTTCTCGTAGAAGGAAGCCGGTCACCGGCAATCAGCCTGCCCTCCAGAATAGCTGCTCTGATTTGATTTTGAAGCTGTTTTGTATTCGATAATGCTGAGGTATGATTAATCTGAAACCCTAACATAGGAGTTCTCCTCTCACTATAAAGTGATTCCCGGCAGACAACATAAAATCCGCGTTCGGATAGTAAAGTGGTTCCTAAAAAATATAATAATATTGGCACTATGAAGTATCAATTTAAACTATATAATATTATCTGAAGAATGGCAATAGTATCCAAATATAAATGACGATTGAAATGGGGGTTCCTATGGAATTTAGAAAAATCGAGATATTAGGAATTGAGACTTCCTTATTAGGATTTGGCTGCATGCGTTTTCCACTAAACCAGGATGGTGGCATCGATGAAGCACGGTCACAGGCGATGATTGATACGGCTTATCGAAGGGGAGTCAATTATTACGATACTGCTTACGTATATCATGAAGGTAAGAGTGAAGCTTTTACCGGTAAGGCATTGGACAAATATGACCGCAGCTCATACTATATAGC
>JAEZJW010000040.1 GCA_023415595.1 Bacillota bacterium | reverse complement strand
ATCGCAGGTGAATTACTTCCGGGCGTTATCAATGTATCTGCCCGTGCGGTAGCCAGCCATGCTTTATCCATCTTCGGAGATCATTCCGATATTTATGCATGCCGTCAGACAGGTTTTGCAATGCTTGCAAGCAGTAACCCTCAGGAGGTTATGGACCTTGGTGCAGTGGCACATCTGGCAGCTATTAAGGGAAGAGTTCCTTTCGTACACTTCTTCGATGGCTTTAGAACCTCTCATGAGATCCAGAAGATTGAGACCTGGGATTATGAAGATCTGAAGGCTATGGTTGATATGGATGCGGTTGATGCCTTCCGCCGTAATGCCTTAAGCCCGGAACATCCGGTACTCAGAGGTTCTGCACAGAATCCGGACGTGTTCTTCCAGGCAAGAGAAGCTTGTAATACATACTACGAAGCAGTTCCCGGAATCGTAGAAGAATACATGGGTAAGGTAAATGAGAAGCTTGGCACAGATTACAAGCTGTTTAATTACTACGGCGCTGCAGATGCAGAGCAGGTAATCATAGCTATGGGTTCCGTAAACGATACCATCGAAGAGACCATCGACTATCTGAATGCTAAGGGTAACAAGGTTGGACTTGTTAAAGTTCGCCTGTTCCGTCCGTTCAGTGCACAGCGTCTTCTGGAAGCTATTCCGGCGACTGTTAAGAAGATTACCGTACTTGACAGAACGAAGGAGCCCGGCGCACTTGCAGAACCTTTATATCTTGATGTAGTAGCAGCACTTAAGGATACCCAGTTCGGCAATATTCCGGTATTCAACGGTCGTTACGGTTTAGGCTCCAAGAATACCACCCCGGCCCAGATTATCGCTGTTTACAAGAACACAGAGAAGAAGACCTTCACCATCGGTATCATTGATGATGTAACGAACCTGTCCCTCCCTCTGGAAACAGCTCCGAATACTACTCCGGAAGGAACCATCAACTGCAAGTTCTGGGGTCTTGGTGCAGACGGTACTGTTGGTGCGAACAAGAATTCCATCAAGATTATCGGTGACCATACCAATATGTATGCTCAGGCATACTTTGATTATGACTCCAAGAAGTCCGGCGGTGTTACCATGTCCCACTTGAGATTTGGTAAGAAGCCGATCAAATCCACTTATCTGATTACTGAGGCTGATTTTGTAGCCTGCCATAATCCTTCCTATGTCAATAAGTACAACATGGTACAGGAATTGAAGGATGGCGGTACCTTCTTACTCAACTGTGGTTGGAGCATGGAAGAGATCGAGCAGCATTTACCCGGACAGGTTAAGCGTTATATGGCAGAGCATAACATTAAGTTCTATACCATTGACGGTATCAGCATCGGTAAGGAATTAGGCTTAGGCGGACGTATCAATACCGTTCTCCAGTCTGCCTTCTTTAAGCTTGCTAATATTATTCCAATTGACGAAGCTGTGAAATATATGAAGGATGCGGCAGCCGCTTCCTATGGTAAGAAGGGCGAAGCTGTTGTTAAGATGAACCATGATGCGATTGACCGTGGTCTTACCGGCTTAGTAGAGATCAAGGTTCCTGAGAGCTGGAAGAATGCTCAGGATGAAGAGATCCATAAGAAGGTTTCCGGCGACAGAAAGGATGTTGTAGACTTTGTTAACAATATTCTTACACCGGTCAGTGCACAGATGGGTAATGATTTACCTGTATCCGCATTCTTAGAAAATGCAGACGGTACTCTTCCTCAGGGCTCCTCAGCATTTGAGAAGCGCGGAGTAGCAGTTGACGTTCCTGTATGGAATTCTGAGAACTGTATCCAGTGTAATTTCTGTTCCTATGTATGTCCTCATGCTGTTATCCGTCCGGTTGCCATGAATGCAGAAGAAGCTGCCAAGGCTCCCGCAACTATGAAGAAGACTGCTATGACAGGCCTTGCAGGCTTTGAATTCGGTATTACAGTATCAGTACTCGACTGCTTAGGCTGTGGCTCCTGTGCGAACGTATGCCCTGGTAAGAAGGGTGCGAAGGCATTAGTAATGATGCCGTTAGAGGAGCATCTGGAAGAGCAGAAGAGCTTCGATTATGGCTTAAGCTTAGATGAGAAGCCCGAAGTGAGTGAGAAATTTAAGGATACCACCGTTAAGGGCAGCCAGTTCAATCAGCCGCTGTTAGAGTTCTCCGGAGCTTGCGCAGGCTGTGGCGAGACACCTTATGCGAAGCTGGTAACTCAGTTATTCGGTGACAGAATGTTCATTTCCAATGCAACAGGATGTTCCTCTATCTGGGGAGGTTCCATGCCTTCCACTCCTTATACCGTGAATAAGCTCGGTAAGGGACCGGCTTGGGCAAATTCCCTGTTTGAGGATAACGCTGAGTATGGCTATGGTATGATGCTGGCACAGCAGACCTTAAGAAGCAGAGCAAAGAGTAAGATAGAAGCTCTGGCTGCAACAACCGGTAATGCTGAGGTTAAGGCAGCAGCAGAGAGATATATAGCTACCTATGAGAACGGCCGTGAAAATGCCGGCGCAACCAGTGCATTAGTAAGAGCGCTTGAGGCTTGCGGCTGTGCAGAAGGCAAAGAGATCCTGAAGGATAAGGACTTCTTATCCAAGAAGTCACAGTGGATCTTCGGCGGCGACGGCTGGGCTTACGATATCGGCTTCGGTGGTCTGGATCATGTGATTGCCAGTGGCCAGGATGTCAATATCTTGGTATTTGATACAGAGGTTTACTCCAATACAGGCGGACAGTCCTCCAAGGCAACTCCTACCGGTGCTATCGCACAGTTTGCTGCAGCAGGTAAGGAAGTTAAGAAGAAGGATCTTGCAGCAATCGCAATGAGCTATGGTTATGTATATGTAGCACAGATTGCTATGGGTGCTGATTACAACCAGACCATGAAGGCATTGGTTGAGGCTGAAAGCTATAACGGACCTTCCATCGTAATTGCATATGCTCCTTGTATCAATCATGGTATTAAGGGTGGTATGGCGGTTGCTCAGACAGAAGAGAAGAATGCGGTAGCAGCAGGTTACTGGAATATGTTCCGCTTCGATCCTCGTCTTGCAGAAGAAGGTAAGAACCCGTTCATACTTGACAGCAAGGCTCCGTCCACAAGCTATCA
>JAEZJW010000028.1 GCA_023415595.1 Bacillota bacterium | reverse complement strand
TGTATCTTATTACTGACTAGAGGTTTGGTGAGGCTAAATGTATCCATCCTTAGCATGAATCAAAGGGGATGGAAAATAGCAGAAGCCATAAAAGTGAATCGATCGGACAAAACCTCAAAAAGACGTGTTTTTATCATAGGCAGTGAAGATTATAAGGATCTGGGGGAGCATCATACAGCGATTTCAGAGCTGGAGTATCTTCAGAAGGTATTGCCAGAGCATAGGATAATTGAAATTACTGCAACTGAATATGAGGCTGTCAGAAAACTGCTCCGGTTTATCATAAGAAGAAAGGATCTCTTCTGTATGCCCGGCGGTGGGAGTATCGGAAGCTATGATCAGCCTGCGGCTATAATAAGAAATGAACTGCTGCGAAAATACCCGAAGCATCGGAAAATCATCTTTCCGCAGTCCGTCCATTATGAGGCATCGCAGGAGGGAAAGCTTCAATTAGAAGAAGACCAGAGGCTCATAAACAAGAGTAAGAATTTAACCCTATGTCTCAGGGAAGGCCACTCCTTTGAGCTGGCAAGGCAGTATTTCACCTGTAATACGATTTTAGTACCGGATATCGTACTCTATTCTGACTATAGTGAGAGGATCAGATCTGAACGAAGAGGAGCGCTGCTGCTTCTGCAAAGCGATGGGGAAGGTGCATTTACTCCACAAGACAGACAGCTTGTCGAGACAATAGTCCGGCAGAATATGCAGGAACTGCGTTTGAATGATATCAGATTGATCTCAGATGTTATTATTTATGATCGGAAGGATGTTGTGGAAGCCTTCCTTCATAAAATAGCGCAGTCTGAATATGTCGTAACGGATTGCCTGCAGGGTATGGTTTTCAGTGCAATTACCCAGACTCCCTGTATCATTATTACTAAGCACAATGATATCATAGCCGGTGTGTATGAATGGGTGTCAAAATTAGAGTATATCCTCAGGATTGATGAACCCGGTGATTTGTTGGAGGCGGTTCAGAGAATAACAAAAGTCAACCCTGCCGGATGTAACAACTTAAACTTTCTGGAAGGCTTTGATGTAATGACAAAGCATATCAGGGACATCATGAGATAATGTCCACAAGTGATTATTCAGTGGAGGGGGATGCGAATGCAGATGAATTTAACCAAGGACAGATATGAGTCTTTCGATTTCTTAAAGGCGATGGCTATATTTATGGTAGTTATATATCACTGTAATAATCTGAAGCCAGACCTGGCAGTAAACCAGGATGGATTAAGCTTATTCTATTACTTTGCACAATCAATCCTGAGCGTTTGTGTTCCAATTTTTTTCTTTGTGAATGGGGCACTGCTTTTTAACAAAGAGCTTAATTTAAAAAGTCATCTTTATAAAATAATAAAGATGGGAATGCTTACGGTTGTTTGGGGGATCATTACCTTACTGCTTTTAATACCAATCAACAATGAATATATGACGCTGTCTGAGTTTTCAGGGAATGTACTAAAGCTGAAGACGGATTGGAATGACCATCTATGGTTTCTTCAGGCTATGACAGTGATCTATGTTTTTTTTCCATTCATGAAAACAACCCTTGTTCATAACAGGAACCAGGTGATATTCTTCCTGAGTTTTGCCTTTCTTATGACCTTTGGAAATGCATTTTTATCTGAAGCTGTGAATGTGATAGGATTGATTACCGGGAAGAGCAGTGTAGTTGAGAATCGTAACTTCTTCTTTGATTTTAATGCATTTCGGGGAATCTACGGGTATTCGTTTGTTTATTTTATATTAGGCGGATTATTCTTTAGAATGAGAGACAAATTCCGGGGTAAGAAATGGGTTATGCTTGCAGCTGCCGTTATTCCGGTATCCATGCTTCTTCTGACCGCATATGGTGTAATAATGAGCAGGCACTATGGAACAGATTACGACATTGTATGGAATGGCTATGATACGATCCCTACCTTTTTCATGGTGCTCGGGTTCGCTATATTATCCCTGCAATACAGGGGAACCGGTAAAATATCGAAACTGGTAAATACAATCGGAAGAAATTCTCTGGGTATTTACTTTGTACATAGAATTTTGGGTTTACAGTTGTTAAAGTATCTTAAAGAAATACCGTTTTCACATAGCCTTGTGGCTAACATAATATTTGCTGGCTTTATAACGATATTATCATTATTCACTGTTTTGCTGCTAAAACGGATACCGATTGTAAGAAGGCTTTTTATCATTTAAGAAAGGAGGAGTGATATGAGATCAAAAGCGATTACGAAAAATGCGGCAGCGATGCTTTTAAAGAATTACATCATCGCGGTATTCAATTTCATCAGCAGAACAATTTTTGTAAAGACCTTGGGTGAAACTTACCTGGGCGTTAATGGGCTTTTTACAAATATATTTTCACTGCTTAGTTTGATGGAGCTGGGGGTCGGAACTTCAATCACCTTCTTTCTATATAAACCGCTGGCGGAAAATAATGAGGATGAAATCAGGGGAATGCTTGGCTTATACCGTAAGCTATACACCGGCATCGGTATCGCTATCAGTATCATTGGTATTTCGATCATTCCCTGGCTGCCCGATATCGTACATACGACCAATCAGATTGATCATCTTTTGTTGATCTATTTGCTACTGCTATCCGATGTAGTGATATCCTACTTATTTTCTTATAAAAGATCAATTTTGGAGGCGGATCAGAAAAGCTATTATATCGCTCTGATCGATGCTGCCATAGCAATTATTGCAAGTATACTTCAAATGCTTGTTTTACTGGTGTTTCAAAATTATTTATTATACCTTTCCATAGCTATTTTCCGGACATTTTTATCAAATATAGTAATACAGCGGTTTGTAGACAGGCTTTATCCATACATATTAGTGAGGAAGGCTTATAAGATTTCTACAGAACAGAGAAAGCATATTTTTTCCAGAACAATGGCGGCATTCTCCCACAAGCTGGGCGGAATCATCGTATATAGTACCGATAATATTTTGATTAATCTGCTGCTTAACTTAGAAATCGTCGGCTTGTATTCGAATTATGTTGCCATCATCAATATGATATATCTTCCGTTAGCCCAGGTCTTCAATTCCATGACGGCATCAATCGGTAATCTGAAGGCCGTTGAAGAGGATAAAAATTGGGCCTATATTAATTTTAAAAGAGTTTCGTTTCTAAATTTCTGGCTCTATGGCTTTGCCGCAATATGCTTATTCAATCTGCTGAATCCGTTTATTTCGATCTGGATCGGACAAAAATATTTATTGAAGCAGCTTGTGGTTTTCGTATTAATTATTAATTTTTTGTTTACCGGTACCCGAATGGTTTCGAATCTTTTTAACGCCAGCTCGGGGTTATTCTGGAATACGAGATGGAAGCCGGTTCTGGAATGTGTCATCAACCTTGTGGTTTCCCTGTACTTGGGTTATAAATTCGGGCTGGTAGGAATCTTTTTGGGAACTACCTGTTCGATTTTAGTAAGTATGGTTGTTGACCCATATGTATTGTTTAAACAATGGTTTCAAAGATCCTTCTTTGATTATGCCAAATTATATCTCAGGTGGATGGTAATCATTGCTTTCACGGGGGTCGCAATTTATTATCTGGGGTCCCTGATTACGATTAAGAATATATTTGGCTTTATTGCTTTACTCACAGTAAATGTGATCGGAATTAATCTTATCTTCCTTTTCTTCAATTACCGCAGTGCTGATTTTATCTATTGTAAGAATATTCTGATAGATAAATTTATCGGCAAAAAGAAGCAGGGTGATAATGAATAAAAAGCTGGCGCATGAGGACCGAAAACCTTCAGCCCGGCCATGCGCCAGTGAGTACTAAACCATATTACGGAGGAACCGATTAATCGGTAATAATATTGTAGACCTGGGACCATCCACCTTGGATATAGGTGTTGGTGTAGTTGGAAAGCGAGTTTCCGGTTAATACGATCTGCTGTGTTGTAGTGTCAGTGATTGCCATATAGTAGAAGGACTTCGTCGTACTGCCCGGAGCAGAGGTAACGGAATTATTAGATAAAGTAAATACATAGCCATTCAGTCGTGTTCCGTTTAGCATGAAGAGAGTATCATTTGCCACTGAGGCTTTCTGGCAGTTTATGATATTATTAGTAATATTAACGTTATCTCCGAAGGTTTTGTTGTAAAATTCAAACATTGTTGATATTGCGTTGTTGAAGGTTACATTATTACCCTGGAAGGTTGTTAAGGAGCTGCCTAAACGCTTCACTGCTTCATTGGCGGTGATGGTGTTGTTGGTTACTACGGTATTATTATAGAATAACGCTTCCTTTACAACTGAATTGACGGTAATATAATTCAGGTCTATATTGATAGCTCCGTTTGAAATACCGCCAAAATTAGCAGAAGGGTTATTCATAATTCCTATGGTATTATTAGTAACGTTAACATTATTATTGCTATAGGCTCCCTTTAATAAGAAGGAAGGGTTCATATTAGCAAGCGGTGTAAAGTTAATCGTATTGTTGCTGATGGTCACATCTCTTGAGTCACCCACAACGATGGCAGCATAGTCTGCGGTGATATTAACAGTATTATCAGAGAAGGTAATACCACTTAAGCCAAATCCGTCATAACCAAGACTGATTCCGAGATTTCGCGGAATGGAAACGGTTCCGGGTAAAGCATTAATATAATTGTTTATCACTCTGATGTCCGTAATCGTGGTGGAGGAGCCGGTAAACATTGCAAGTATTTCATCATGGCAGTTAGAGGTTAGTGTGTTATTTACAAATAGTAATCCACCCGCACCTTTATTATAGATATCCCGGAATTCTGCAGCTACACCTGCAGCGGTATCAGCCAGGTTGGTAAAGGTTGAATTTTGGATTGTAATATTGTGCCAGCCGGTAAATAAATCAAGATTGCTGTACTCGATGTTATGGGAGGCTCCGCTTGACAAGACGGTAGCCGGGATAATAAACGTACAGTTATTCACTGTTACATCCGATGCAAACATAATGGCAAACTGTGTTTTGTAACCGACCAATATGGTTTCCCTGGCTTCGATTCTTAAATCATTAATAACGATTTGACTTGCTTCTACATTAAAATACCATTCATAAAAACTGCTTCTGTTTCTATAAGAATTATCTGTAAATAAGGTAGCCTGGTTACCAAAAACAGTAACATCGGAGGTCCTCATTGCGATATAGTCATTCGTTTTATAGGTTGCATTTTCCTCAAATACTACTGCATCGGCACCGCTGTTCAGAGCCTCATTAATGGCCTGTGTATCATCATGAATACCATCACCGTAGGCGCCAAAATCCTTGACATAAGCAACCTTATCGTAACCCGGTATAGGGGGAGGTGCAACTGTAGGTGTTGGGGTAGGTATGGGAGTTGCAGTAGGTGTGGGAGTAGCAGTAGGAGTTGGAATCGGAGTAGGTTTAAGAGTAGGAGTAGGTGCAAGAGTAGGCGTAGGCTTTGGTGTGGGCTTTGGTGTCGGCGTCGGTGTAGGCTTTGGTCTCTTAGCTGCTGTTGTAACATTCTTATTATTACTTGTTGTCGTTCCTGCTGAAGCTGTACTTGGTACGCTAAAGGAAACGATCAATACTGTGATCAGCGCAACTGAGGCGATTCGCTTCCACATAAATCTGATAATGCTCATATTATTCTCCTTAAAATACCGATATTGATTTAGATTGAAATCAATATCAATAACCGTGGCAACTGGCTATCATAGTCCAAAGGACCTTAGACCCTAAGTTTTGCGACCTTACTTTTCAGTAAGTTTGCTATTGACATGTTCTAATATTTTATGGATTTTTTACTTTAAAATTCATTCCTCCTTAACAAAGTAAAAACTCCTTGTAAAAAGATACGCAAGGAGTCCCAACCAATTATATTAGGCAACTGGCAGTCATAGTCACTGGGACCTTAGACCCTTAGCTTTGCGCCCTTACCTTTCGATAAGTTTGCTATTATCTTTTTAATTGTTAATATTCAATTATAATTACAGGATAATTATACCATGATGTACTGTTTATGTCATTAGCATAATTTTAATCAAAATTTGTAGAATATAATCGATATATGCGCTTTTAATTAGTATAGGGAGAATAATATTTATGTCATTTATCGTCAAAAATGCCTTGATGGTTGGAAAAACATACGTTACAATATAGTAAATAAAAACACAAATGTGAATAAATGTAACTATTACTATACAGAAGAGAGGTGGAGAATACGATGAGATTCTATCGAAATGTTAAAACGAACTTCATTTATATGCGGAGCGATTTCCTGGTTGGAATTATTGCTGCACTGCTTACCGGAGGAATAACAGGAATTAATATTTTTGCGTCCAATGGATACTACCTGATACTTTGCATGAGCTTTAACGCCGTGTGCATTTTTCTGAATAAAGGAGCGACGCTTTATAATGTAAATATGTTTTTCTATCCGGATCGTGTCATAAAATATATCACAAGATCGTTTATTTTCTCCGCCTTTATCGTATCCGTGTTATTATTCTACGTTGGAAGAGCGGATGTAGAAATGAAGTTTTATCTGGTATTTCTCCTCTGTGAATATCTTCTCTTGCTGTTAAGCGCATTCTTATCACGCAAGATCACCAAGAACAACAGTAAATTTTACCCTCGGACGCTGCTCCTTGGCAGTGTTCACCAATACACAAAATTTATCGATTATGTTAAAAAGAGTAATTTAAATCTGAACATTATCGGTTATATCTCGTTGCATGGGGAAGAAGAAGGATATCTTGGTAAAATAAATGATCTAGAACAGATTCTGCATGATAATGCCATTGATAATGTCTATATTATGGATCGTAAAAGTGTTGATTTATATTTTAGGCCCCATATTGAGATCTGTTTGGATATGGGTGTCACCGTGGGTTTGATCATGGACTTCTATTACGCCATCGATGCACATAGCTATGTAAGCAGTATCGGAAATTATCCTGTACTTACATATCATAACGTAGTATTAAACAGTGTGGCAAGAGCGATGAAGAGAGCGATGGATATTGTCGGGAGTATAGTTGGAATCATATTATTCTCGCCAATTATGCTGATAACTGCGATTGCTATCAAAGCAGAAGATTTTAAAGGACCGGTTATTTTTAAACAGCTAAGAGTCGGACAGAATGGGCGGCAATTTTATATTTATAAATTTAGGAGTATGTATACGAATGCGGAAGAGAAAAAGAAGGAGCTTATGAAGCTAAACGAAATGAAAGATGGCTTTATGTTTAAGATGAAAAATGATCCCCGCATTACAAAGGTAGGTAAATTCATTCGGAAAACGAGCATTGATGAACTGCCGCAGTTTTTTAATGTGCTACTCGGGGATATGAGTCTTGTCGGGACAAGGCCTCCAACACTTGACGAGGTGAATAAATATGAAAGAAAATTCTGGAGGAGAGTCAGCATTAAACCGGGTATTACCGGAATGTGGCAGGTAAGCGGCAGAAGCACAATTACAGATTTTGAAGAGGTTGTTGCGTTGGATACCGTATACATAGATCATTGGGGGTTATTATTGGATTTTAAGATTATTTTTAAGACGATCCTGAATATTCTTAGAAGGGATAAGGATGCATTTTAGGAATTAACATAAGCAATATCTACTTATACAGTGTACAAGGCTAGGGTGGGATACTCATTAATCCCACCCTATTTCTATTATCCTATCCTTCGTATAAGGAGGAGCAGGAAGCCCTCAGCTCCTGTCGGATTTCAACCGGTAGTGTATTAAAATCGTTGCAGGTAGATGTAATAATCATTGTCAGACGCTTCATATAATAGACCAAGAATAAGAAAGCTGACGGTACTTATGCCCAGGCATGCGGGTAGCAGCAGAATGGAGGATTTATATGGACAGGCTGATCAGTAATATAATCATAGTTGATGATAATGACACGACCTTCAAGGAACAGATCCTAGCCAAAATAATAGCGGCTGCGCTGCTGGAACAGGTACGAATACATAATAATACCCTGATAAAAACCGTGGAAGCCAAAAAGTCCTAAGGAGTTTTGAGGTTTCCAAAGAAGGGAGAGGAAGCATGATCAGAGCAGCCGCTTATTGCAGGGTTTCGACCGATGCGAAGGATCAATTGAATTCCCTGGCTACTCAGGAGGAGTATTTCAGGAACTATTGTAAACAGCAGGAATATGAACTGATAGAGATCTATTCGGATGAAGGACTGAGTGGTACGAAGAAGAAAAACAGAATAGCCTTTCAGATGATGCTAAATGCAGCTCAGGAACAGAAATTTGATTATCTTCTGGTGAAGGACATCAGCAGACTGGCCAGAAACATAATCGACAGCATTGAAACAATAAGATTCTTGAAAAAACATATTCAGAAGGTCATATTCGTTAATCAGCCGAACCTGACGGATGATGAATTCGTTCTGGGAATCATGGGACTGATTGCTCAACAGGAGAGTGAAAATCTGAGCAAGAGAGTAAAGTTCGGGAAAAAGCTGAATATGGAAAAGGGTAAGGTCCCTAATTTGGTTTACGGCTATGATAAGGTAAACGGTGACTGCTTTCACCTGTATATAAATGAAAAGGAAGCTGAGGTAGTAAAAAGAATATTTCATTACTATACGAAAGAAGGCTATGGCTGCAGCTCTATTGCGAATTTCCTTAATCGTGAGAAGATAACAACGAAAAAAGGAGCCACATGGCAACAGATCTCCGTGGCTCGAATATTAAAAAATCCAATCTATATCGGCAAAATTATTAATGGAAAACAGGAAATGCTTGAAATATATTCTTATGACAGAAGAAACAAACCGGAGGAGAAATGGTTTATCGTTGAGAGACCGGAGCTGGCGATCATTACCGAGGAAACCTTCAATGAGGCACAGAAACTATTGGGTGGCCGCTATGATGCCTTTATTAATAATAACGAACGCAACAGCAACAAGCATTTGTTCAGCACCTTGATTAAGTGCGGTGAATGCGGCAGCTCCTTCCGAAGATTACAAGTGAGAAATAAGGATAAGACAGTAAGATGGGGCTGTAATAACCGTAATTATCATGGTGCCCATGCCTGTGCTAATGCACAGCTTGTTAAGGAGGAGGAACTGCTCGGAGCAATTAAGAGTTATCTCTGCAATCTATACAGGCAGAAAGACGAGATGATGAGATGGACAATGGAGGAGTTTAAGAAGCTGTATGCACAGGAGGTTGTGACAGAGCGCTCCAGGAAAAGCATAGAGAAGGAATTAGCAGAATTTAAGGTAAAGTACGAACGGCAGATCACTATGTGTGAGAACGGATTGATATCTTATGAAGAATTTAGTCAAAGATCATCTGAAGTAAAAGAAAAGCTTGAGCAGCTGAAGAATGAACTTCAGAATTCAGAGCAAAGGGTGGAGAAAGAAAAGGCACTAAACTCATTACTGAATAATCTGTTCAGGGACATTGACGCGACCTTATCTACAGAGGTATTCAGTAACCAGATGCTAAAGAAAATTATAGAATATATTGAGGTGTCACCGGATGGGCGAACCAAGATCTATATGAAAATACTTAGCAACCGGAAGGGAAAGACAGTGGGGTGTGTTCCTGTTTGTAACAACCGTACATAAAGACGTTACGGAACGTCTTGCACAGATCAACCCCTCCCTCGCTAACAGAGCAAGGGTAGTCTTGGACCTCAACAAGTCGGAACGCCATATCAGAGGTGGAATGGCAACA
>JAEZJW010000008.1 GCA_023415595.1 Bacillota bacterium | reverse complement strand
TCTTTGTAGCGGGTATAAAGATTTGATTGGTGTGGTGTATAAGTTTAGTTTGATGGGTATGTTTTAGGAGTGGGGGGGAAGAGAATTCTAATCGGCGTGCCGGGTTAGAATCGTTGAAATTGAACATATTTTCCGGGTAACTAAGATAATTGTAGGAATTTTTTCTTAGGGTACGGATGAAGTAAGTTGTGAATTTAAGGGTTTTATTAAGGGGTGTGAGGGGGATTCGTTATCAGGCTCTTAATAAGCTTGAGGTTCCTACATTCGATAGAATCAGAGTTTCTATGGAATTCTTGTCAATAAGTTTTGAGTATCGGGGTATGATATTTGACAAAGATTTCATTTGCTACTGCCTATAATAACAAACACGTACATCGATGCGACATTGGAAACAAAAGGAGCGGAGCAATATGAAATTTTTACGTATCAGATCTATTTTAGTATATTTGTTTGGTTTTGTTATCGCAAGGGCAGTGTTCTTTCAGATGGATCCCCTTGCTATCGGCATTTTCACGGCGGCTTACCTTGAGAGGGCTGGCGGAGGAGGGCTGCTTTTTTTTGCGGTTCTTGCAGGTATTTACAGTGCGTTACCTTTTACGGTAGCACTTAAGTACCTGTTAACCCTGGTGGCATCCCTTGTCCTGCTGGAGGCACCGCTGCTGAAGATGAAGGACTTCTCCAGATCTGTACTGTATGCCCTGCCTCCTGTGATTCTGGGTATTTTCTCGCTGATTGAAGCCGCCTCTGTAGGTTGGTCAGCGGATTATATCGCCCTGGTAGCTTTGGAATCATTGATTGCTTATATTTCCGCAGTGGTCTTTGGGAGCGGGACAAGTTTACTTCTCCGTGAAGGCAGGAATTATAAAATCAATAATGAACAGATGGTCAGCCTAGCGTTCCTGGTTGCGGTATTCCTATATGCTGTCCCAAATCTCGGGGGACCGAATGTTGCACCGGTAGAGACAGCGGTATATTTTATTATATTATTTTTTACCTATAAGTACGGTGTCGGGCAGGGAACAGTTGCTGGAGCTGTATCCGGTTTTGCTCTGACTCTGCGCGGTGCTCCTTTGTCAGGAATCAGTATTTATACGATGATGGGGGTCATCACAGCTGCTTTCCGTGAACTGGGAAGAATTCCGACTGCAGCCATCTTTGCCCTTTCTGCAGGCCTCGGCGGCTTTATCTATGAGGACATGGCTCTTACTGTCCGGGAAGCCGGTGCTCTAGCTTCAGCGATCCTAATTTTTCTTTTACTGCCTCATAGTATCATATACCGTATAGATTCCTCGGAAGGGGAAGGGAGCAGGGAGTCCCTGGCTTCTCAGAATCTGAAGAAAATCGCTAACTCCAGAATGAAGGTATTTTCTGACTCCTTTCTTAAGCTGTCCAAAACCCTGGAGTCTATTACCGATAAGCAGACGAAGTTCAAACAACAGGAGCTGAATTATATCTTTGAGGATATCTCCGAAAAGCTGTGTAAAAACTGTAACAAATGCAGCTTGTGCTGGGAGCAGAATTTTAAGGATACCTATCAATCAACCTGCAGCATGTTTGACATCGCTGAGAGAAATGGATTCCTACAGAGGGAGGATATTCCGAAACCCTTTCTGGATGCCTGTATCTGTGCCGACCAGTTTCTTCAGGAAACAAACAGAGGGTTTGAAATCGCAAAGCTGAACCATATCTGGAGCAACAGGATCGCCGAAAGCAGGGAAGTAATCGCAGACCAGCTGAAGGAGGTATCCATGTGTATTCAGAATATCACAGGCGACATCTACAGCACGGCACTGTCCTTAAAGCCGGAGGAGGAGCTGGTACGCCGGAGACTGAATGCCGGTCATATCCGGGTGAAGAGCATTGCCATCATTGAGCGAAGTGATAAGAGAAAGGAGATCTACCTCAATGCTTCTGCCACCAGGGGGAGGTGCGTTACAGCGAAGGAAGCGGCTAACATGATAGGAGAGTCACTTGGGATCAGGTTTCGGGTTTCTGACGCCTCAAAGACTGTTCTGTCCAGAGATTATGAGAATTTCACATTTATCGAGGATACAAAGTTCAAGGTGCTTACCGGAGTAGCCAGGGCGATGAAGGATAATGTATCGGGGGATAATTTTTCTCTGCTGAAGCTTGAAACCGGAGATTTTATGATTGCCCTGTCGGATGGCATGGGGACAGGAACGGAGGCCGGACAGGAGAGTGAGACCGTGATCGGTCTTCTGGAACAACTGATTGAAGCCGGCTTTAAGACGGAGACAGCAATCAAACTGATTAATTCCAGTCTGGTACTGAAGGCTGATAAGCAAAGCTTTACTACCATCGACATGGGAATGATTAATCAGTTTACCGGGATGTGTGAATTTACGAAGATTGGTGCAGCGGCTGCTTTCATCAAGCGTGATAACTGGGTGGAAACCATTAGCTCCACGACCCTGCCCATCGGTATGTTTGGCAATGTGGACTATGATTCGGTTACAAAGAAGCTGTATGAGGGTGACATTATTATTATGGTAACGGATGGTGTCCTGGATTCTATTCAGGAGGAGAGTAAGGAGGCCTTCATGGAGCAGCTGATCAGTGAAATGAAAAGCATCAATCCTCAGGAGATCGCAAACCGTATTCTGGATAAAGCCCTGGAACAAAGTAATTATACGCCTAAGGATGATATGACTGTAATTACTGCTGGAATTTGGTTAAAATAGAAGATAGAATAAAATGGATTGAAAATTAGGTATGAATGGATTATGATGAGATAAAAGTATGACTTGTGACACTTAACAACAGATTACCTGCATGAGTTCGAGCGGGTATGAATGATACCATGGGATGAAGGAATGATTGATAAAGTATCAAAATATATCGAAGAGAATAATTTAATAAGCGAGAGTGATAAGATCGTTGTCGGTGTATCCGGCGGAGCGGACTCGGTCTGTCTTCTCCATGTACTGAACGAATTATACCGGGAGAGATCCGTAGAGCTGCTTGTTGCACATATCCATCATGGGATCCGGGGAGAAGCGGCTGACAGGGATGAAGCTTTCGTACGCCAGCTGGCAGATAAGCTCGAACTTCCTTTCCTAAGCTATCGGTATGATATTCCGCGCATTGCCGAAGAAGAAGGCATGACTGAGGAGGAAGCCGGAAGAGAGCTTCGATACAGGACGTTTCTCACAATATGTAATACTTATGGGTGTAATAAAATCGCGGTTGCACATAATAGAAATGATAATGCCGAAACTGTGCTTTTCAATCTGTTTCGTGGCAGCGGAATCAGAGGTTTGGGAGGTATCTCATCCTCAAGAGAAGCTAGCCCTGACCAGAAAAGCGTCACAATGATACGTCCACTGCTATTTGTCCTCAGGGAAGAGATCGAAGAATATCTGAGGAATAACCGGATAGAATACTGTACTGACGCCAGTAACCTCAGTGAGTGCTACAGCCGCAATAAGCTGCGGAATAATGTACTTTCCTATGTTACCAGAGAGGTTAACTTCAATGCTGTTACTCATATTACCGAGGCGGCAGAGGATCTGAAGGAAGCAAGCGATTTCATTGAAAAACAGGTTATGACAAAGTTTGAGGAACTCGTAAAATTTCCTGATGAGGGTGGAGAACCCTTATTTGAGTTTGATGCAGATGCAATGAACCGAGAGGATATTGTCCTTCAGAAGGGTATCCTCATAAAGATAATTGAGAAGCTGAGCGGCAGCCGCAGGGATATCAGCAGGACCCATGTACTTAAGCTCTTGGAACTGTTAAGAAAGCCTGTTGGGAAACAGATCAGCCTTCCCTATGGAATTACAGCGAAGCGCAGTTATCATGCGATACGTATTTTTCGGCAGGAGGAGCTGATCCGGACTAGGGCTTTGCAAGAACGGATCGATCCGGTTATACTTAAGATACCGGGCAGTATAATGGCAGATTCTGTCGGAAAAGTAGTGGAATCGGGAATTATATCCAATAAAAAAGGATTAACATTTCCTAAAAACAGTTGTACGAAATGGTTTGATTATGATAAAATAGAGAATGCTTTAGAGCTGAGAACCAGGAAAGATGGAGATTATCTTCAGATAAACAGCCTGGGAGGAAGGAAAAAGCTTAAGGATTACTTCATAGACCAAAAGCTCCCGAAGGAGCAGCGGGACTCAGTGCTGCTGTTAGCGGATGGCAGCCATATCCTGTGGATTCTCGCCGACGGGGACCGCATGAGTGAGAAGTATAAGATAACTGAGGAAACAGATAGAATACTTTGGATTAATATAAATAACGCGGAGGAAAAAGAAGATGGCAGATAACGTAAGTGTTTTGATTTCAGAAGAACAGGTTAATTTAAGAATTAAAGAATTAGCAGAGCAAATCAACAAGGATTATGAAGGAAAGAGCATTCACCTGATCTGTGTCCTAAAGGGAAGCATACTTTTCAGCTGTGATTTGGCGAAGAGAATTACAGTTCCGCTGACATTTGATTTTATGTCCGTATCCAGCTATGGCAATGAGACCATAAGCTCGGGTAGGGTAAAAATAGTTAAGGATCTGGATGAATCCATCCAGGGACAGCATGTACTTATTGTTGAGGATATCATTGATTCCGGAAGAACTTTGGCATATCTGATGGATCTGCTCAGCACCAGGGCTCCCGAGAGCATCGAAATCTGTACGCTGCTTGATAAGCCGGACCGCAGGGTAACGAATGTGGACGTGAAGTATGTCGGCTTCGAGATACCTGATAAGTTTGTTGTTGGATATGGCCTGGATTATCAGCAGTTATATAGAAATTTACCCTATGTTGGTGTTATTGAATAAGAAATCATCAAATATGATATAGATAGAATAGATTTGCGTTAAAGGAGGTTGTTTGGTGAAAAAACAAATGAAAGGCTATGGTTTTTACCTGATCATACTGGCTATTGTCATTATGACATTATATGTATCCGATAATTTCAATACTGGCAATAATGATGAATATTCCGAAACCCAGTTGATCGAGGATATTAAGGCAGACAGGGTGCAATCGGTTGAAATATATCAGAACCAAGAGGTTCCCAGCGGTAAAATCAAGATCACATTGGTTGGCCAGGATAAGAAAGAAAACTTAGCGGTAACCGATGTTAATGAGATAAAGGGGATATTCAAAGAGGCAGGTGTGGAATATTTCACTCATGATATTACCAAACCCAGCTGGTTCCTTACGACAGTACTTCCCTATATCCTGATCTTCGTTGTAGTAATTGCATTATTTTCCTTCCTTTCTAATCAGGCGTCGGTCGGAGGAGGCAACAGTAAGGTAATGAATTTCGGCAAAAGCCGTGCTAAGATGACGACAGAAGAGAACAAGACAACTACCTTTAAGAATGTGGCAGGACTCGAGGAGGAGAAGGATGAGCTGAAGGAGATCGTGGATTTCTTAAAGTCTCCGAAGAAATACATCCAGGTAGGTGCGAGAATTCCGAAGGGTGTTCTGTTAGTTGGACCTCCGGGAACCGGTAAGACTCTGCTTGCCAAGGCAGTGGCAGGAGAAGCGGGAGTTCCGTTCTTCTCAATCTCCGGTTCGGATTTCGTGGAAATGTTCGTAGGTGTTGGTGCATCCAGAGTAAGGGATCTGTTTGAGGATGCGAAGAAGAATTCCCCTTGTATTGTATTCATAGATGAGATAGATGCAGTTGCCAGACGCAGAGGGACCGGCATGGGTGGCGGACATGATGAGAGGGAACAGACCTTAAATCAGCTGCTGGTTGAGATGGACGGTTTCGGCGTGAACGAAGGAATCATCGTAATGGCAGCGACCAACCGTGTTGATATCCTGGATCCTGCGATTCTGCGTCCCGGTCGTTTTGACCGTAAGGTAGCTGTTGGCCGGCCCGATGTAAAGGGCAGGGAAGAGATCCTTCAGGTACATGCGAAGGGTAAGCCGCTGGGCGATGATGTGGATCTGAAGCAGATTGCGCAGACAACAGCTGGCTTTACCGGAGCCGATCTGGAAAACCTGATGAATGAAGCAGCCATCGGTGCAGCCAGAGATAACAGAAGCTTTCTTAACGACGAGGATATTAAGAAGGCCTTTATCAAGGTCGGTATTGGTCAAGAGAAGAAGAGCAAGGTAATTACCGAGAAGGAGAAGCGAATCACCGCTTATCATGAAGCCGGTCATGCAATCCTGTTCCATGTCCTTCCGGATGTTGGTCCTGTCTATACCGTATCCATCATTCCTACAGGGACCGGTGCGGCAGGTTATACGATGCCTCTTCCCGAGAAGGATGAGATGTTTGATACCAGGGGCAGAATGCGCCAGGATATCATCGTAGGTCTCGGAGGCAGGGCGGCGGAAGAGCTGATCATGGAGGACATCACCACAGGTGCTTCAGGAGATATCAAGACGGCAACGAAGATTGCCAGAGCCATGGTTACCCGTTATGGCTTCTCTGAATCCATCGGTATGGTAAACTATGATAACGATGATGACGAAGTATTTATCGGACGGGATCTTGCACATACCAGAAGCTACAGCGAGAATATCGCGAATAAAATTGATGAGGAAGTAAGAACCATCATTGATGGCTGTTATAAGGAAGCCAAGAGGATCCTGGTGGAGAATAAGGATAAGCTGGAGAGCTGTGCAAAGCTCTTAATTGAAAAAGAGAGAATCGGCAGGGAAGAATTCGAAGCATTATTCGAAGTCTAGTTCTGAATCCTTAACTTACTGCAGTCGAATCAGAAAGAAGTCTGCGGGCAATCTGTATAAAAGTGTAAAATTTCGTTTTGTATATTTTGCCGAAAAAGTAGCCGTAATTTTGTAAAGTTTGTGCACACTTATATTGAGGTACGTGCTATACTATCAATGTAAACCCCAATACATTATATAGTTTTTGCTACACCCCCATAAGTAACAAAAAAATACCTTCTCCGAAAAAGGACAGTGCGAACTGTCCTTTTTTACGTTAATCAAAAAAATATTACAACGTTGAGTGCCTTATGAGATTTTGCGACCTGATCAATATACTCGCGGGAGCAATATCATTACCCCCGGAGAAAGTTCCCCCTTCCTCACGCACCAGTGCTGCCTATATAGAGCAGGCAGCCACTGGCGGGTGCATTGTTCCAGGGATAACTTCTCCGTGGGCAACAACACAGCTCCCGCGAGAGGTTAAGCAATTAAGGCAAAATCTCATTACGGCATGCTAGCTTTGTGTATGAAAATTATGATTTAATGGGTTTTCACCTTATCATTAATTTAATGTATCTAAAAAAGGACAGAAAAATAAAAAGAGTTAAAAAGAATTGTTTTTTCCCTAGATAAAGTATGAGGATATATTGGTATCAAATTAATTTGTTTTGATGAAATATGTTATTATGGCAGGAGTTTTACAGATGATGTAGTTTGTGGAAGGTATGGTTTTCCGATATATTCTCAGGTTTTTGTGAGTATACTTAATTTTAGGCCGAAAGTTTTTATTTGACATTTTGATATTTGACTGAAGAGAAGGGAACGATTAAGCTATGCTCATTGCTTCAAACAAAACCTTGAAATACCTATTGCTTTTTCTGATCGGGGGATTTGCCTACGGGGCGATAGAAAACCTGTCCAGAGGCTACTCCCATATCTCTATGTTTATTGCCGGAGGGATCTGCTTTATTCTGATCGGAGAATTGAATGAACGGGTCTCCTGGGACTTTTCGCTGGTCGGGCAGATGGCTATCTCAGCAGTCATTATAACTGTGGTTGAGTTTATCACAGGTTTAATCGTAAATGTGTGGCTGAAGCTTAATGTATGGGATTACTCCGACCTTCCCTATAATATTATGGGCCAGGTCTGCCTGTTATTTACGAATATATGGTTTTTTATCTCCTTATTTGCTATCTTTCTGGACGATTATCTACGATATTATCTGATGGGAGAGGAGAAACCACGATATAAAATATTTTAAGTAAAAATAAAAAGCCCGGTACTTATCGTTATGAAAAATTATTATTTTTCACAGTAACGTAAGTATCGGGCTTTATTGTAGGCGATTAATTACCCTTAGGGAACCAGGACACAGTATTTATCCAACAGCTGAATCGGATGGTACGACAGCTTGGAGGTGCGAAGACCCTCATCTCCGACATCCTCTTCCCTGTTGATGTATTTGATTTCCGGGGTTATGGTATTCTTGGAGAATTCCTTTACGATCATCTGATAGGAACCCGGATATTCCCGGTTGGCTTTCTCGATATGACAATACATGGTATCATTCACGATTTCTCCGATTGCTATAGCTACGATGGTCCCGTCTACTTCGATAAATCCGCCGGGAAGCTTGAATTTGTCCAGATATGGCAGCAGCTCCAGGGAACGGTCCAGCTCTTCCTTGGCCAGGTCCTTATCCTTACCGAAGCGTACCTGATAATCCATCAGAAAGTCCACTATCCTGTGAAGATTATCCGGTGTGATCTTCTCATAGCGATAATTCGGATAAAGCTTCTTGAATTTATTGATGTGGTTACGCTGTCCGCTGAATTTGCGGCCTGCCATCTCGGCAAGATCCTCAGCGTTGTATAAGTAATCAGCCCAGTCACGGCTCGGGGTACCGGGGATGGTGCCATGATACTGATCCACCAGGGTGGACAATCCTTCTTCCGGGACGGTACAGAACCAAAGAGGAATTTCCTCCTTCCTGCAGTACTCCCTCAGAGCCTCCATGGCCTTATCCAGGGATCCGCTTCCTACCGGTATAGTAAAGGAAGTTCTTCCTAAGAACTTCACTTTATATAGAATCATATCATCAAAGATGGTAAAGCTGGTATTGTAAAAGTCGCGCCACATATACATGGCCCCTACAGTATAATCCGAGGTACGGCTTATTTTATATTTAAAATACTCGGCTGCCTTCATGATGTTATCCGCATTGATTGGTTCAAACGATAACATATCCTTCCTCCTGTTACATTCCTAAGTAATAATCTTCACTATAACACAAGAGCAGTTTTCTGTCCAGATACTGCGATGCTAAGAATTATACTGAATAGAAACTAATCTTAAGTTATTATTTGATTCTAATACTTGTGCTATCCTGACGAAGAAAATATAATAAGAGTATACTAACTAAATATTTCGTAGGTAATAAAATGAAAGTTACATGTATTACAAACAGGAAGGAACTAAACGCAATGAAGCTGTTATTAGTGGCAATAAACGCAAAATATATCCATTCGAATCCGGCAGTATATAGCCTGCGGGCATATACGGATCAGTACCGGGAGAATATCATCATAAAAGAATACACGATTAATAATTCCAGGGAAGAGATTCTTCGGGACATCTATCTGGAACAGGCTGAGCTGATTGCCTTCTCCTGCTATATCTGGAATATCGGCCTGATAAAAGAACTATTACCTGAGCTTAAGAAGGTACAGCATAATGTAATTCTATGGCTGGGTGGACCGGAAGTTTCTTACCACTCCAAGGAGCTGCTGAATTCCCTTCCGGCAGTGGATGGGATCGTCATGGGAGAAGGGGAACAGACTTTCCTGGAGCTGACGGAGTATTACCTGAGTGAGCGTAATGACCTGGAGAATATAAAAGGTATAGTGTTTAGAGCTAGTGCAAGATTTGAGGTTCCTCCTGCAGAAGCAAAAGCTGAAGCAAATATCACAGAGACACCTGCCAGAGAACCTGGCTCTATGGATGCGCTGCCTTTCCCCTATGAGGATATGGAGCTGCTAAAGAACAGAATCGTTTATTATGAGAGCAGCAGGGGCTGTCCCTATTCCTGCAGCTATTGCCTATCCTCTGTAGACCGGAGGGTGAGATACCGCAGTACAGTGCTTGTGAAGAAGGAGCTTCAGTTCTTTCTGGATCATAAGGTACCGCAGGTTAAATTTGTTGATCGAACCTTTAACTGTAACAGACAGCGTGCTATGGAGATCTGGGGCTTCCTGAAGGAGAGGGATAACGGGCTGACTAACTTCCATTTTGAAATCACCGCAGATCTCCTGTCTGAAGAGGAGTTAAATCTGCTTGCCACCTTACGTCCCGGACAGGTTCAGCTGGAAATTGGTGTTCAGACGACGAACCCGGATACCATGGCTGCGATTCGAAGAAGGGTGGATTTCACCAAGCTATCGGAGCATGTGGCGCGAATCAGGGAAGGACATAATATCCACCTGCATCTTGACCTGATTGCAGGACTTTCTCAGGAGGATCTGAACTCCTTTCAGGGATCCTTTAATGATGTATACCGACTGAAACCGGATCAGTTGCAGTTAGGTTTCTTAAAGGTTCTGAAGGGTTCGCCGATGGAGGAGGAAAGTGAGCACTACGGTATCGTGTACCGGGAGCTGCCACCCTATGAAATGCTATATACCGGTGCTCTCAGTTTCCGTGAGGTTCTTACATTGAAGAGTGTCTGTGAAATGGTGGAGATATATTATAACAGCGGGCAGTTCGTGTACACGCTGGAATACCTGAATCACCTCTATCAGGAACCGTTTGAACTATATCGGGCAATAGCAGGATATTATGAAGAGAAGGGGTATCACCGCCTTTCCCATTCCAGAATAAAAAGGTATGAGATTCTACTGGATTTCTACGGGGAGAAGGTGTTAGAATTAAGAGTGGAGGATGGTGGCCGGAATGATCTTAGGCTGTTTCGGGAGATTCTTCTGCTGGACCTCTACCTGAGGGAGGATGTTAAGAGCAGACCGGACTTCGCTAATGAGCCCCTGGAACGGGAGCGTTACAATAAACTCAGGGAAGAACAGCAGCTGGGTAAGGAGCCGTTCCGTATGGAGCATTTTACTTATGATGTCATGGAATCTGCGGCAAGAGGAGAACCGGTGAAGAGGGAGATGGACCTGCTCTTCCGATATGACCGGAGGGATCCGATTAGCTACTCCGCTGAAATAACAATTTTATGATCGATACCGTTATCTATAACAGAAGGAAACAGAGGATTACAGGGAGAGGAGCTTTCTTATTAAGAGAGGCTTGCTATTCCTATGGAAAGGAATGAAAGATGAAAAACACAAGGCTGACAGCTAAGGAGAAGGAGAGAATTCATAATATTCTCAACGCCCTGGATCAGGAATACGGAACGGATTACCGGTGCTTCTTACATTATGAAACACCCTGGCAGCTCCTGATCGCAACCATTCTAAGCGCCCAGTGTACTGATGAGAGGGTAAACCAGGTTACTGCGAAGCTGTTCCGTAAATATACAAGTCTGGAGGACTTCGCAGGAGCCAGGATAGAGGAGCTGGAGAAGGACATTCATTCCACGGGCTTCTATAGAAATAAGGCGAAGAATATCATAGAATGTGCAAGCCGGTTATTAACCGAATACCGTGGTGAGGTACCGAGGGAGATAGAGGAGCTGACCAGCCTGGCTGGGGTCGGAAGAAAGACGGCGAATGTGATCCGGGGAAACATATATCACGAACAGAGCATTGTGGTGGATACCCATGTGAAGAGAATCTCCAACCGTCTGGGCTTTACGAAGGAGGAGGATCCGGTTAAGATTGAATTCGATCTGATGAAAATTCTCCCGAAGGAGCATTGGATCTTATACAATATTCAGATTATTACCCTGGGACGAAGCCTGTGCACCGCCAGAAGCCCAAAGTGCAGTGAATGTTTTTTAAAAAATTATTGCAAATATGCAGCCATGGAAGATAAGAAATCGTCTAATAAGCATAGAATACTTAATTAGATAGGAATAGTCTGAAAATACTTGATTGATGCTGTAAAATAGAATAAAATACTAGTACAGCAATTGAAAAGATATACTTATCTTTGGTTATAATTAAATATATAAAACTCACAACAAGGAATAACAGGAAAGCGGAAGGTTATAATAAACATTCAGGTATTCTTTAGTTTAACCAAAGCTTCAGCCAGAGAATCTTTCCTGACGATCCTGGTGAACGGAAGAATTTCCAACAGTGGATCTATCTTCTCGGGGGTATGCTGTTCCACATAGATGCCGGCCAGAAGTAAATAGGTTTTTCTGACATCCGTAAGGCACATAACACCAAATTCAAGAACGGCTACTGCTTCTTCTGAATTCCCATTATGATAAAGCCGCTCTCCCCATTTCTGTAAGATACTGACGAGAACGATATAATTATTATCATATTCGGACAGAAGATTAATATTTGCAGCGCCGTATTTCAATTTAAGCTCCGTATTCGTTAATCCTGTCAGGTTAACGATTTTCTTCGAGGAAAGATTTAAGATGGTATCACGATAGGAATTGATGGTTGCATCCGTATGATCTGACATCGGAAGTCTTTCCAAAGGAATCGTTATGAATTCCAGATCAGAGATCTCAGTATTACGGGTCAGATTGGCCTGATTCTCCCGTCCCCAGAATAGCTCGGAGCCCTTCTTGGACAGCCGGTTGTTTTTACGTATTTCATAATTAAGCCATAGAACAAATATAAGTAAGACACCGAAATTTACGAGTATCTTCATAGGTTTTACACAGCCTTCCATAATATTAAAGAAAAAGAGGTGATAAATATGTTCAATTTCCATAGCAAGAAAACGAGGAGGATCATCTCAACGATCATCGTTATTTTATTAGTACTTGCCATGATAGTTCCTACCGCATTCAGCCTGTTTAGCTAACGGGAAGATTGATTCCACATAGGTTATTATAACTATACATAATGGAATTACAAAAGTCAATTGGCGAAAGAATTGCTTGAATAATCTGACTTTTATGTTACAATAGGAAGAAGTTACATAAAAACCACTAAAAGCAATAACATGTGCAAACTGTAAAAGGAGGATGAATAATGAGCAGGAGGAAATTTTACTTATCCGCGATACTATTATTATCGATTTTCCTGGCTTTGAAAGGGAAAGCTAATTATGCATCTGCAGAAGAAAATGAGAGAATTACCAAAGGTGTATTCATAGATGCTGTTGATGTAAGCGGTATGACAGAGGACGAGGCTGAAGATGCAGTGGACAGCTTTATCGGTGACTTAAGAAGTAAGGGTATTGCGATCATGGTAGGTGAGAATACGGTATTCAAGACTTTAAGTGATCTGGGTTATACCTATGAGCCGAATGATAATATCAGACAGGCATTAGATCTGGGTACAGCCGGGAATCTAATCAAACGCTACAAGGACCTGAAGGATATCGAACAGGGAAGCATCGTGTTCCCCCTCACCTATAAAATTGATGAAAACAGTCTCAAGGCATTATTGGAGACGGAGGTCAGTGCATATAATATTGAACCGGTGAATGCAACCGTATCCAGAAAGAACGGAGACTTTATCTATACCGATCATATTGTAGGCAGCAAGGTGGATATTAATGCCACTGCCGATGTCATTAAGAGTGCTATCTTAAACGGCTGGAACCGCATGGATCTGGTAGTTGATGCAGTGATGACAGAGGATCTGCCCGTCTATACCAGGGATGTCGTAGAAAAGTGCAATACCGTACTGGGAACCTTTACGACCGAATATACCAGTTCTGCAGAAGGCAGAGCAGCCAATCTGGCTAACGGAGCAAGGCTGATTAATAATACTGTACTTTATCCGGGAGAAGTCTTCTCCGGTTATGAATACCTTACGCCGTTTACGGTGGATAACGGATATTATGAGGCAGGCGCTTACTCGCAGGGTAAGGTCATTGACAGCATCGGCGGCGGTGCTTGTCAGGTGACAACGACTCTTTATAATGCGGTACTGTTCTCCGAGCTGGAGATTGTAGAGCGGCAGCCCCATTCCATGACCATCAGTTATGTGGATCTGTCCAGGGATGCAGCGATTGCAGGAACCTACAAGGATCTGAAATTTAAGAATAATACAGATGTACCGATTCTGATTGAAGCTCATACGAAGGACAGAAGAATTACCTTTACGATCTGGGGAAATGAAACCAGAGATACAAAGAACCGAAGAGTGGAATTCGTAACCGTGGTATTAAGTGAGACCCCTGCACCCCCTGATGTAATCGAAAAAGACCCGACCCAGCCTACCACCTATCAGAAGGTAACACAGGCAGCTCATACGGGCTATAAGGCGGAGCTTTATAAGGTGGTCTATGAGGATGATAAGGAAGTAAGCAGAACGCTGATCAATAAGAGCTCCTATGCAGCTGAGCCCAGATATATTACAGTCGGTACGAAGGTTGTGAAGGATAAGAAACCGGATAAACCTAAGGATACAACGAAGGATACAGAAGGGAAACCGGAGGAGCAGATACCTGAACCGACTGAAAGTCCGACAGAGGACGAAGTTGAGAGCCAGTCCACGGAGGATAACAGGACGAATCCGGATGGTCAGATACAGGGTGAGATCTATTGGGATCCTGAATGGGATGATGAGCTTACTCAGGAATAATGAATATCGGAGTCGGTGAGATGGAGATTGGTAAAATACCAGAAACAGTCCTGAAGAGGTCTGTACTGAAGCAAATAGGGCATAGAAGAGAGGAAGTACTCGTAGGTCCGGCCATAGGAGAGGACTGCAGTGTTCTAGCTGTTGGCGAGGACGAGGTAATCGTGATATCTTCCGATCCGATCACCGGAGCCATTAACGACATCGGCACATTGGCTGTGCATATAACGGCTAATGACATTGCTTCTGATGGCGCAGAGGTAATCGGTATCATGCTTACGATCCTTCTGCCGGAGGCGTCTTCAGAGCAGGAGCTGAAAGGTATGATGAAGGATATTGAGGCTGCCTGCTGTAAGTTGAATATTGAAGTGATTGGTGGACATACGGAGGTTACCAGAGCTGTTACCCAGCCCATTGTAACGGTAACCGGAGTAGGTAAGATGAAGCGTTCCGGGATTATTAAGACAGCAGGAGCGATGCCCGGTCAGGAAATAGTAATGACAAAATGGGCCGGTCTGGAAGGGACAGCCATCATTGCGGCAGAAAAGGAACAGGAGCTATTACAAAAGTACTCCTCCACCTTCATTGAAGGGGCAAAACTGCTGATAGATCATATTTCCGTGGTTCCGGAAGCGAAGGTAGCACGGGAATTTGGCGTGACTTCGATGCACGATGTTACGGAGGGAGGAATATTCGGAGCCCTCTGGGAAATCGGTGCTGCTTCGAAGGTCGGTCTTGAAGTAGATATTAAGAAGATCCTGTTGAAGCAGGAAACAGTAGAAATATGTGAATTCTATGATCTGAATCCCTATATGCTGATCTCCAGCGGCTGTATGCTGATTGTAGCGGATAGAGGAAATCAGCTGGTGGACCGCCTGAAAGCAGAGGGGATACCGGCAGCTGTCATCGGCTACATCAGGGAAGGTAATGACAGGGTTATATTAAACGATGAGGAAAGACGATTCCTGGAACCGCCTAAGGCAGATGAACTATATAAGGTCAAAGCGAAATAAATATTTGCTTGGAAAGAACTTCGGAATTTCGCACATAGGTGCTCATTCCTTGTTCTTTCGGTTTTTATAAGTCTATTAGGGGAGGTGTCGTTATTTATATGAGAGAGCAAATCTTAATGGCGATTGATAAGAACAGTAAGCTGACAGCATCTGATCTGGCAACCATGCTTGGTACCACCGAGGAAGAGGTATCCGCAGTGATTAGGCAGATGGAAGAGGAAACCGTAATCTGCGGTTATCCCACACTGATCAACTGGGATAAGGTAAACTGTGAGAGGGTTACAGCCCTGATTGAAGTTAAGGTTACACCTCAGAGGGGATTGGGCTTTGATAAGATTGCAGAGAGAATTTATCAGTTTGATGAGGTCCAATCAGTATATCTGATGTCCGGAGGCTTCGATCTTACAGTTATTATTGAAGGTAAGACGATGAGGGAGGTAGCGTCCTTTGTCTCTGGGAAGCTGGCCCCGATGGAAGCAGTATTAAGTACGGCGACTCATTTTGTTCTTAAGAAATATAAGGAACACGGGATGCCCCTCGTTCAGGCCAAACTTGATGAAAGGATGCTGATTTCACCTTGAGAAATCCACTATCTAAGCAAATCGTAATGATTCAGCCTTCCGGCATCCGTAAGTTTTTTGATATTGTCAGTGAAATGAAAGACGCAATTTCACTGGGTGTGGGTGAGCCTGATTTCGACACGCCCTGGCATATTCGTGAAGAGGGTATCTATTCCCTGGAGAAGGGGAGAACCTTCTATACCTCTAATGCAGGTCTAAAGGAATTAAAACAGGAAATCTGCAGCTATCTGAAGAGAAGATTTGATCTTAACTATCGGTATGATAAGGAAACAATGATAACCGTTGGCGGCAGTGAAGCAATTGATATCGCTTTGCGTGCGATGCTGGATCCTGGGGATGAGGTATTAGTACCTCAGCCCTGTTATGTCTCCTATCATCCCTGTACGATTCTTGCCGGCGGAGTACCGGTGGTAATCGAGCTGAAGGGTGAGAATGATTTTAAGCTTACGAGAAAACAGCTTCTTGAATCTATCACTGATAAAACAAAGGTTTTAATTCTTGCATTTCCCAATAATCCCACCGGTGCCATAATGACCTATGATGACCTGAAGGATATCGTAGATGTTATCATTGATAAGGATTTAATTGTAATCTCGGATGAGATCTATTCAGAACTGACCTATGGATCGAAGCATGTTTCCATCGCATCCTTCCCGGGCATGAAGGAGAGGACGATCGTAATCAACGGATTTTCTAAATCCTATGCCATGACCGGATGGAGACTTGGTTATGCCTGCGGTCCTGCTCCGATCATCGAGCAGATGCTTAAGATTCATCAGTTTGCCATCATGTGTGCTCCGACCACCAGCCAGTATGCCGGAATTGAGGCAGTGAAAAACGGAGATCCTGATGTGGAGATGATGAGGGATGCCTACGATAAACGTAGAAGGTTTGTTGTTCATGCGTTCCGCAGCATGGGATTGGATTGCTTTGAGCCCTTTGGAGCATTCTATGTATTTCCGTGTATTAAGAGTTTGGGTATGACTTCAGAAGAGTTTGCTACCAGGCTATTACAGGAAGAAAAAGTTGCAGTAGTTCCTGGAACTGCCTTCGGTGATTGCGGAGAAGGCTATCTTAGAATCTCCTATGCTTATTCCATAGAAAATATAAAGCTGGCTCTGGAAAGAATTGAGAAATTTGTTGTAAATATAAGGAAATTACACTAATTAGTTGAAATACATGGTGAATCTGTGATAAAATGCTAGCAAGACACATAGGAGGTAACTTACATGGCCACATTGAATGTAGACCACATTAACCCGTTCCTGATGGCTTCAACAAAGATTTTAAAAGAAATGTGTTTTGTTGATGCGAAATTAGGTAAGCCATATGTAAAGGATCCGATTTTTTTAGATAACACCCTGGTTATTCTGATCGGTTTCACCGGTGAGATGAAGGGTCAGGTAATGATAGCTTTTGAGTATAATATTGCATGCGATATAGCGTCAAAAATGATCATGATGCCTGTCACCCAATTAGATGAATTGTCTCGAAGTGCAATATGTGAGTTGGGTAATATGATACTTGGCAATACGGCAACAATCTTCTCTACTAAGGGAATTGATATTGATATAACACCACCGACGGTTGGCAGCGGAACGATGTCATTTACGACTAATTTCGCAAGAAATATCTGTGTTCCCCTGGAATACGAGAATGGTAAGATAATTGAAATTAATATTGCGATAAAAGGTGATTAATTCACCTTTTTTCTTTTAGGAGGAAGATGATACATGAACATCGTATTATTAGAACCTGAAATGCCCGCGAATACCGGTAATATCGGCAGAACCTGCGTTGCGACCGGTACGAAGCTTCATCTGATCGAACCCTTGGGCTTCCGTTTGGATGAGAAGGAGATCCGCAGGGCAGGACTGGACTACTGGCAGCACCTGGACCTGACGGTATATGAGAATTACGAAGACTTCATAAGCAAGAATCCCGGGGCGAAGATCTATATGGCTACGACCAAGGCGCAGAAGTCCTACACCCATGTTGCGTATGAACCGGACTGCTTCCTTATGTTCGGGAAAGAAAGCGCAGGGATTCCGGAGGAGCTCCTACTTGCGAATAAGGATAATACAATCCGTATCCCGATGATTGGGGAGATCCGATCCCTGAACCTGGGGAACTCGGTGGCTATCGTCCTTTACGAAGCCCTCAGACAGAACAATTTCGAGGGTATGCGGTTGGAGGGGCAGCTTCATCACCATAGCTGGGATGAGGCATAAACCTTGCACGGATTCCCGTGGGGTAAGTACCGGGGGCTTTGGGAGATATGTATATTTTAACAAAGATTTAGTATATGAACGGATTCCCGTGTGCCATGTACCGAGGGCTTCGGGAAACCGGATTTACACAATCGATTGTACTAGAGTATAACAAGGATAGTAATCTAAATGTGTTTCAGGCAGCGTGATTTTACAGGTCGGTGCAAATGGACTTCCTTGTCCATTGCACCTAACTCCGCCCTCCATGGCGGAGTTCCCTTCTGCTCTTGAACATTTATATTACTATCCTTGTTCTTCTAAGTACAATTCGATTGTGACATATGTTTTCCCGAAGCCCCCGGCATCATGTCCCACAGGAATCCGGGATATACTTTTAATTAATATAAGTTATACCATTCTATATATTAATTATCTGAAGCCCCCGGCATCATGTCCCCACGGGAATCCGGGATATACTTTATTTAATATAAAATTTTTTGATAATATTGTACGGTATAGAGTTTTTCAAATCCGATTTCTGTATAGAAGGCACCGCTTCCACCGACCATGTAGGTTGCGCCAAGCTTGGCTGTTCTATTGATTGCTTCATAGAGAAGGGATTTTGCTAAACCCTTACGGCGATACCTGGGTACCGTTGATAAGGGTTCCAGAAATGAATAATGATGTTCCTCATCCAGCCATATTAATCCGTAAGAACAATAATCTCCATTATCAGCCTTTGCTAGGAATAGCAGGTCTTTTCGAAAACCGGGTATATTCAAGCCTAACATATAACCCTCGAGATTGTTTTCACCTTCATGGTCAAAGCCTGCCCATACGGCATTTGCTGCTCTCTTATAATCATTTTCTTCATCCATAGTAATGATTTTAAAACCCTCGGTTATTTCGGACATAGGTAATTCTTTCGAATAATCGTACACTGTTAAATCGTATTCCGAGGAGGGGGTATAGCCTTGCGATAATAGGAGGGCTTGAAAATCAGGATCGACAGTAGTGACTCGTACCTGTAATACTTTCTGTCCATTCTCATTCATAGCATATAGGGTTTTTTCTGCGTAATCCAGAAGCACAGGCCTCAAGTATTCATAACCTCCTGCAGTAAAAATATATGCCTCTCCGGGTTTTGTTTCATAAGAACATAGAGCAATTACTCTATCGTTATCCAGCCACATTCCAATTTTATAATGTCTTATATAATCAAACCACGGTAAACCATGGATATACGCCCAGGTTGCTTCTGACCAATGGCCATTCTTAAGGTATGGTACATAGTTGTCCCTGAAAAACTTTGATACCTTCGCAAAATCTGTGAGCATACAATAATTTTTAAATGTGATATTCATTTTATCCCTCCATGTGGCAGATAAGGTATGCGTGTAAAAAAGCGGTGCCGGATGTGCACCGCTATTGAAATCTCTTATTTTGTAACTGCATCCAACTCAGTTTGAAGCTGCTTTAGGTTTGAACGGATCTGGATCTTCTGAGGGCAATGCTCCTCGCACTGGCCACATTCAATACAGTTTTTCGCTTTCTCATCTTCTTTAATCTGATTTGCCCATAACCACTTGGCTTCCCAGGGATTACGGTATATTCCGTACCCGTTCCATATTTCAAAATTACGCGGAATATTAACTCCTGACGGACATGGCATGCAGTAGGAACAACCGGTACAGCCGTTTCTGACCCTCTTACGAAGAGCTTTCGCTGCAGCTTCGACGGCTTTATTCTCAGCCTCATTCATTGGGCTGAAGTTGTTGAAGGTATTCAGGTTATCACTAACCTGCTTTTCATTCGACATACCGCTAAGCACTACTTTAACATTCGGCAGGGATGCCACCCAACGAAGAGCCCAGGATGCCGTACTTTTATCCGGATCCATTGCACGGAAATGCTTCGTTACACTGTCAGGAAGCTTCGCCAGATTCCCTCCCTTTACAGGCTCCATGATGACCAAAGGTACATTCTTCTGTGTAGCCAGTTCATAACCCTTCATGCCAGCTTGAACTTCGGTATCCATATAATTCAGCTGTATCTGGCAGAAATCCCACTCACGGTAATTCAATATGTAATCAAAGGAATCGAATTCATCATGGAAAGAGAAGCCTATGTATTGTATTTTACCTTCCTTCTTCAACCGGTCAACGAGCTCTAATACACCAAAGCTGACCAATTTATCAAAGGCCTTGCGATCTAACGCATGGAGAAGATAGAAGTCGATATAATCCATCTGTAATCGTTCCAGCTGCTTATTGAAGATTCTTTCTGCGTCCTCCGGACTATTTATCAGCCAATGGGGCATCTTAGTTGCCAGATAGAAGCTGCTGCGGTCATATTTCGCAAGCGCTTTACCGGTAAACTCCTCACTTTTACCCTCATGGTAGTTAAAGGCTGTATCAAAGTAGTTTACACCGTTTTGATAGGCCAGATCAATTAATTGCTCTGCTTTCTCCTGATTGATGCTTCCATCCCGATGTTTGGGAAAGCGCATGCAGCCAAAGCCCAGAAGAGAAGTCTTTATACCCAATGTCTCCAAATTTCTGTACTCCATAAGAACACTCCATTCCATAATAAAATTTTTAAGATCTAAAGAATAAACAACTAGCCTAGAGTTTTTCTAGCTTATCCATTAGAATATAAGTTACAAAATCATATTACTTATCAAAATCTATTCTAAGCTTTGCGAGTTCATGTCCTCATTCCAGATTAAAAGCAATCTGACAAATTAGAAAAAGAACAATCTCATAAATTAAAATAACTATGTACACCCAGCAGTTAACAAAATAATAACTGAAATAAGATTAGGTATAAATAGTTAGCATCAATAATCGGTTACTCTATCAAAGTCTAAAGGGATGGCAGGCAGGGTGGGCTGGACAGGGGCTGGAGAAAAACCTTATGGCGCAAGCGTTATTGTACTTAGCTGAACAGGTATAGGAAAGAAAATGGACAACATGAAAGGGGTAATCCGCCATGGAGGGCGGATTAAGGTGCAATGGACAGGGAAGTCCATTTGCACCGACCCGTAATAAATCACTAAGTTACTCCCATTTACTTTCCTAAGGCTGTTCTGCCTAGTACAATCGCTTGCAGCCATCGGTTTTCAACGGTCCCTGTCCAGCTTACCCTGCCGCCATTCTCGTAACCTTAATCCAGAATTATACGAACTCTACTCCCCCGACTTGGTCAGGGAGAAGACGAATTCCGTTCCGACACCCTCCGTGC
>JAEZJW010000006.1 GCA_023415595.1 Bacillota bacterium | reverse complement strand
CTGTAAAGAGCCGTATACGACATGAACAGCTTCCTTTCTAGCTTTCCGCACTGTTAATATATTTTCTTCCCAGTGCATGCTCGAATTGATCATTGATCTGAACGAAGAGATCTACTAATTCCGGATCGAACAGGGTACCTCTTCCCTGGCGGATAATCTCAACTGCATCCATATGGGTAAATGCATTCTTATAGGTACGGCGTGAGGTCAGTGCATCATACACATCCGCAATCGTCAGAACCCTGGCGTAGAAGGGAATCTCCTCCCCTTTCAGTCCGTTGGGGTAACCAGTACCATCCCATCTCTCGTGGTGGCAGTAAGCCATATTCCTGGCCAAAACCAGGAATCTGGATTCTCCTGTTTCCTTCATAATCTTCTCGAAGGTATCCTTCCCCAGAATTGTGTGGGTCTTCATATATTCAAACTCATTAAAATCCAATGTAGAGGCTTTTTTGAGTATATCGTCATTGATACCGATCTTACCGATATCATGCAGGGGTGCGGAACGGATCAGATCCCTGACATCTTCCTCGGGTATCCTCCCCTTGAATTCCTCTCTGCCGGTGATTTCTGTTAAAAGAAGCTTAAAGTAAGCAGTTGTATTCTTCTAATGACCACCGGTCGTAATATCACGGCATTCCACCAGCTCCGCGATACTGACTGATATGGTATCCTGATATTCTGTATCTTCCAGCGCGTTGGTCCGATAACTCCTAAGCTCCAGCTGAGTATTCACCCGGTTCCATATGACTGCTTCTGAGCAGGGTACCGTAATCAAATCGGCATATCCCAGGCTACAGGCTTTCTCCTCCAGAGCAGGCTCGTCCTTTCTGATAAGAAGAAGTACCGGTATGCAAGATATGTCCGGAAGGGTACGGAATCTTCGAAAAAGCTCCGTTCCATCCGGCCCTTTTACTTCAGCGGACAGCAGAATAAGCTCGGGTTGCTCCTCGGATAAGAATCTGGAGCAATCCTCTTCCGATTCTGATATGGATAACCTGACCCTTCCCTCCAGCGCATGTGCAACCAGCTTCTGTACCTCCGGGTCCTCCTCAATCATTAAGACATGTCTCATGACGTCTCTCCTCATCTGTCCATTCGCCAGGATTACTATTCTTCTGCCATTATATCATTCCGTTTTATAGAAATCAATGTCTGTTGTCATTCCTACCGGCTACAGTCCTAAGCTTTAATGGGTCATCTCTGATCAGATCAGTCGACGATTTTCTCAAAATGCTGGTAGTCCTTACTGTTCTTCCAGTCCCCTCCCCAGGTGAACCCTCTGCTTACGAAGGCTTCATAGCAGGCATCGCCTTCCTTGATAAAGTACGGGCAGTCCTTCGTGCGGTCCGCATATTCCGAACCGTTCTCCGGAAGGATCGTTCTCTTACCGTCAATCGTAGTGATGTATGGATTATAGAGAGGATTAATATCAATCGCCCAGCCAAGGCTGTGCTTAGAGAGTCGGGTAGTTCCTGCCACAAAGCGATAGTTAAAGGCCGAGGTATTGTTCGCTGCCATGGACAACTCATCATCCGCATCATATTCATCAATCAGCAGCATCCGTTCAATCGGGTAACTTATTCCATATAATTCCCGGAATATATTCAGGATATCCTGTGCAATTGCCTGATTTACGATCAGCTCTCCGATCCTTGTTGTGCCATCAAAGTCGCAATATAATACCCTTATGTATCGGAGCTCTTCATAGGGAAGCTCACAGTTCTCGCCGTAGGATTTTCCGTTAATCCTCTCCTTTACCTCATCCGAAAGCTCTTCCATATAAAATAGCCAGTTGATCCTGCTCTCTTTAACCCCTGACAGATTAAGTTCAGTACCCGCAGGATATTTACTCAAAGCTTTGAACAGCTCTTCCTGTGTGGTATATGCCTCCAGGGTATCTGCTTCAATTACGATAGTTTTCCCCTGCAACTGTGTCTCCTCCTCCTGTTTTTGTTCTGTATCCGAAGAATTATCTGCAACTTCTGGATTTAATGTCTCGATACCATAGTCCTTCGGCATCGCGCTATCTTCCTTCTCCTCATTTGTGCTGTTCTCCTGCTCATTCCGTCTATTACCACAACCTCCCGATAATAAGCAAAAGAGGAGAATGCTTATGAAATAAACATATCTCCTTCCCATACCTAGTCCTCCTCTATAACGTGGATCTCCAAATAGTCAAAATCAACCGGCTCCATGAAATTATCCTTCGTAAACCGCGTCTTGTCATGCCTTTTAAAATCTGCGATCGTTGAGTCCAGCCAGATTGGCTTCGACAGATCGTAAGCGTGACAGATCTCCTCGATGGCTCCAAATATTTTCTGAGTTCTACTCAGCTCTTCCTTATCATTACAGATCACCATATCCTTAATCATACGATTCTCTGTGAACATCTTAGCCCATAAGCGAAACATGGTGATACTCCTTTCCGATACAATATTCCTCTCAGGCATTACATAGCTTAAATGCTTTAATCCCTATAGTTATCCTGAATGCCTCTGCCGGATTATAGTATACCACGATTATTCTTAATTACATAGACCCTAATTCTGCTTTCTTTAGGCAGTAAAAGAGATAAGCTACGAAGCAGCTTATCCCCTGTATCTCTTAATGTTATCAACAGTCTATTCTACTCGGTATAAAGCAATCGAATTGACCAGGATATGCTCATTATCCGTAATTTCGTACGGTAATGCCTCGTCCTCCACCGGCTCGTAATCGGATGCAGCCGCCATCATATGAGCTTCCTGCCACTCATATTGTTGAATACCGAAGGTCGATTTGAAACGGCTCGTTATCAGGACCTCACCCTCTGATACTATGTAGTTTCCTATATACCCTGTGCATTGGTAGATATAATCGATGGACATGACTACGATCTGCGAATAGGTACCATCCGCATCAAATACATATTCCACGTTGCTATCCATCGCCCCGATGTAGGTGGGTCTGGATTCATCCCCGCTTCTCCACGTTCCGACAATCGGACTGCTGATCTGTTCCGAAGGGGTATTCAGTGAAGTATCCTCCTGATCCTCTACCGAACTGACAGTATCCCCGGTGGCTTCGATCTCTTCCTGGAGGTCCTCCCCAGGGTCAGGAGCAGTCAGTAAGTCCTTCAGGGCATTCTTCACACCTTTCGTTCCTTCCTGATCCCCGGATGGTGCCGCTTCTTCTCCGTTCTCTGATCCGAATAGCCCTCCTACTCCGTCCTCAGAATCCTTCTGCTCAGAGAATGCTTCTGTCTTCTCTCTCTTAGAGGTCTTCGTTCCTTTCGCATCATTGTCCTCGTCGGAATCCCGATCACTCTCCTTCGCACAGCCGGTAACCAGCAGAATTAGTAAGACAACCATCAGGAAGATGGAGAATATCTTACCTACACATAGGTACCTGGTTACATTATTAACATCCTCTTTGTTCCCACACTTCATAATTCTCACCCCGTTATTACTATTCCTGATAGCTGTCTGACACCCAGAATCACCTATGCTTATTTATCTGCTATTGCATATGATGAAGAAGCTCCTGCCTCCACTTCTCCGGCGAAGAATGTATCACTCTTCCCCCGAAATGCCGTCGTATAAACTGCAGGGATACATTACGTTTCACCGCCATGACATAATCATCATATTCCCGCTTATGAAGCTCCTCCTCTGTCAGGCGGATGACCTCCCTCTTGAAGTTAATCGCCTCCATGGCTTGATTTAACCTCCTGCAGAAATCCTCCCACTGTTCAAAACCCTGATACAGGAAGGTGGCTGCGGAAGCTTCCTCACTGATCGCCAGCTCCACAGCTGCTACCCCGGGCCTAGCTCCCGGACAGATCAGCCAGAGAATATTCTCAGCAGCCTCTCCGGCGAGATGGGATTTCATTCCGACACTGATCTTCATGGGATCGCATAGTTCTTTGAATACCTTATATTCTTCTACAATTCGGCTCTCATTGATTTTACTTTCCAGTGCATTAAGGAAGGACGGTGACTGCTCTCTCAGCCGACCGAACTGCACCGCCACACCCTCGGGCATCAGGCGGCCGATGGCCTGCAGCTGTGACGGAGCCAGAGTACCGTCAATTTCTTTCACAGCCTTAATCGCCTTCTCGCGCAGTGCGAACAGACACTTCGAGATGCAATCGGCAAACGGATCGGTATCATAACCCAGGCGAAGGAAGGAATAGTATTCTCCTGTATCCAGCTCCAGCGTGAGTTCATAACTGCCCTTATTCATCCGGCTTACAAAGCACAGCGGAATACGCCTCCCGTTATCATCGGGGGGCAGGATCAGGACACAGTTCTCATAGACCTCGATCAGTGCGGTTCCCCGGACGCTTCTTCCGGCTTCGTTATAAAGGAATTCACCGCGGGTTTTTAATAAGGGTGTTCCGCTGGCGAACAATGCCTTGCGGACCTTCTTGTTATAGGCAGCATAAAGCTCCTCATAGAATGTCTCCCGGATGTTACCGAGCCGGGAGATAAGGAAGGTACCCTTCTGTGTCCTGAGCAGTATATCATAATCCGGGGCCTCAATCGCCATAAGCTCCGCATAGGGGAGATGATAGGAATCAAACAGCGAAGACAGGGTCAGACCCTCCTCCTCAATTAGGAGCTTTACCTCACCCTCCATCACCGCAGAAGCCAGATGGCCTGTATACTCCATAGGCATGTATTCACCCCACTATCCTAATTTCGTTCCACAGCCGCCACAGAATTTCGTTCCGGGAGGATTCTCCTGCCCACAGCCGGGGCATTTCCCGGTAGGCGCGGGTCCTTCCGTCGGTGCGCCGCAGTTATTACAGAAGCGGATCCCCTGTGCCAGCTTGGCACCACATCTGCTGCAGATATTCATTTCCATACTGGCTCCACAGTTACTACAGAACTTACCTGTACCCGCGGGCTTACCGCAGGTGGGACATACGATGGTCTTGCTCTCGATCTTGCCCTGCCATACCGTAGCCGTTGCTCCGGCTTCCTCAATATTACGTCTCATGGCATCGGCCCGCGCCTTTGCCACAAAGACCTCCTGCCTGGGTGCACAATCCACACATAGTCCCTCATCCTCGTTCAGGCAGGCATCACATACATATTTGTGGCAGGAATGACAGCGGTGAAAATGCTGCTGTGCCTCATTTTGGCTTAATTCAAAGGCTTTCTCGTGCTCCTTCTGCCATTCAGGGCTCATCCCGTTAAAGCGTTCCGAGAGGACATCCCCTCCGCGCGCTGCTGCGTAACCAAAGCTGGACATCTTGCCACCCACCAGATTCCCGATGATGTGTGCACCCTGGGTCAGACCCCTCAGGCCTTTTTTCTTCTTATAGGTGTCGCTTTCGATGAAGCTTGATTTGTAGCCGTCATGGCAGTTGTCACAGTAGAATGTAAATTGAAAGCCTGCTTCGGTGGAGTTATCTTCATAATTTCTGGTAAAAGCTTTTAACATAATTATTATTTCTCCTTTACTTAATTTTTTTGCCGCATGCGGTGCATTTCGTATTCTCGTAGAATTGCAGTACGCCACAGCGGGGATTACGACATTTGATCATCAGACTCGCTCCGCAGCTATCACATTTCTCCTGCACGAAGGTCCGTCCGGAGCAGGAGGGGCAGGTAACATAGAGCGGTCGTCCGCAGCCTGCACAGACCGCCTCATTCTTATGTATCTCTCTCAGGCAGGTTGGACAGTGATACCCGAAGGGGCTATGGCTGCCGCAGGTGGGGCAGAACCTGGCGTCCCGATCGATGAAGGTCTTACAGTGAATACAGGGTTGCTTGTATGTAGCCAAGATATTTCCTCCTATCTCTTCCTTATTAACCGACTCACACGATTGTGAGTGGTTCATCCGGAAGGTGATAACTGCAGATAAGTACTACAATTTTCCATTTTCTTCTATGTTTCTATTATATTACTCTCTTTAGCGAGTTACAATATCTTCCTTATTTTCTAATGTTTTTCTAGGTAGGTAATCTATCCTATTTCCTTACAGGAATCGGTTGCTTTCATAGGGAGGAACGTATATAATTAGGCTTAGGAGTCCGGCACCACCATCAACAAGCCACCGGAAAATGCTATTCAGATGGAAGAGGAAATGATCATGGAAGGAAATCTGCGCAGAGATAACTTAATAAAGATCTTGAAGAACCGACAGGAACCCATCTCCGGAGGGGAACTGGCGAAGCTTCTGGGCGTCAGCAGACAGGTCATCGTCCAGGATATCGCGCTCCTTCGGGCATCCGATTATAACCTGCTCTCCACAACGAAGGGATACCTGCTATATCAGTCAGAGTACCTCAAGGTAAAACGGGTTTACCGGGTGAAGCATACGACGGAGCAGATCGAGGATGAATTATGTACGATCGTCGATAACGGAGGCAAGATCCTGGATGTACTGGTAAACCATGAGATCTATGGCGAGATCGCAACTCCCTTAATTATACGGAACCGAAGTGATGTTTATGATTTTGTCCGCAAAGTACAGGAGAAGAAAATCGTTCCTCTGAAGGAGCTGACCGCAGGGATCCATCTTCACACCATCGAAGGAGATTCGGAGGAAACCCTGGACCGGGTCGAAAAGGCACTGAAGGAGAAGGGTTACTTATTAGAATAAAACAAGTGGAAGCTTGAAAGCCGTTAAATGAATACACGAAGAAAGGGCATATAAGAGGTTGTCTCCTATATGCCCTGCTTTATTGCTATAATATAATCTCTTAACGAAGATATAACATAGGGTTGACAGTTTCGCTGTTCTCTAATACCTGGAAGTATAGATTACTGCCTTCTACGGAGTAGTATTTCGTCGGCTCATTAACGATACCAACAACATCTCCTTCCTTCAGCCTGTCCCCTACCTCGAGGGAGTTGTCCTTCTCTGAAAGCTGTCCATAGACAAGGGAGAAACCGTTTCCGATATCGGTGGTGATGGTTAAACCGGTCTCTTCGTTCGTGTCAATACTGGTTACAACTCCATCTGTTGCTGCTTTAACTTCTGTCCCCACCTCAGCATCTATAATAATTGCCGGGTTGCATTTAAACTGCATTAATGTTGCAAAGTACGTTGTGTGCTCCATGCTGTACGGCATGATCACATTGCCTTCTACCGGCCAGAGGAGGCCTTTCTCCACATTGAACTTCAGGTTCTCGGCTCTGCTATCTGCCTCTACTGTAGTACCAGAAGTCTCAACTGCTTCAGGTTCTGCTGCTGCCTCTTGCTCATCTGTCTCTGCTGCCTCGGCCAGATCAATTCCATTCTCTTCCTCTTGTGTATAGATATCATATTCCAGTAAGCTGTCATTGTCTGCGACATCCTGACCAGCTGTGTCATTCTGTGCGGTGCTGTCTTCATTATTGGCAACATCACCAGAAGAAGTGTTATTCTCGGCCGTAAGAGTATTATCCTCCTCAGCCGCTATGTTATTATCCGGTTCATTCAGATCAACAAACTCTTCTCCCTCATCCTGAGGCTTCGAGGATA
This sequence comes from Bacillota bacterium, assembly GCA_023415595.1. Lineage (GTDB taxonomy): Bacteria > Bacillota > Clostridia > Lachnospirales > Lachnospiraceae > Mobilitalea. Next base: position 12,300 of record JAEZJW010000006.1, on the reverse strand, counting down.
GATTAGATCCAATGATCGCTACTGCAGCTATAGCTATAACACCGACAAACAATAACACGTAATAACCCTTACCTTTGAAAAATTCGGTAAATTTGTTCTTTTTCACTGTCATCACCTCAAAATATATTCTTCTCAGTTTAGTAAAATTTTATACCTCAGTCATATAGTGGAACTTAATTAATTTACTCCGCCCATACCGACTTGGGTTTTATTAATACTCTTTCTATATCTTTACCAATTCCATATTTTTTATCCATGTCGTTCACTTTGTATTGACTTTTTTTAATATATATATAAAATAGAACTATGCGGATATGGTTCAATGGCAGAATGCGAGCTTCCCAAGCTTGAGATGCGGGTTCGATTCCCGTTATCCGCTGAGATAAAATAAGACTCATGACACAGGTATTTTCTGTGGCATGGGTCTTATTTTGTGGTATGTGATACATATAAGTGAACCAGGAAGAAGAAAAGCGCGAACCCACTGGTGAGCGACTTTTGTTCTTCCTAAGCCTTGCCCATGATTTATAGGGGCAAGGCTTTTTTAATTACCCGTTATAATATCAGGATCTGGTCCTAATTTTTTATATGAAATATAAATATTATTATAATCAATAAAAATATATTTATCTGTGAAAAAAGTAGCCTTTCCATTTATCACATCATATTCAACGGCCAATAATTTATCATCCTTCTCCGATAATACAACCATATTTTTATCATCAATTATAAATGTTTCATATTGTATTTTATCTTCAATGTTTGTACTTAGTTTAATTACTGTTGCTCCAAAATAGAGAGATGCACTAATAAGGTATGACAATATACCTATACCAAAAATAACTTTTTTTATTATTTTAAATCTTATACGCTTAACTTCTGTATTAAGAATAAATAAAATTAATGTAGCAATAGAAAATATAACCATAACAAAAATAATTATAAAAATATTTCTACTAATCCATTGAATAAGCTTTTGAGGAAGCCAAATTACCTGATTGATTTTTTCTAAAATAATAAATAAATTCAAAAAATTCAGTAACCCTAGAAATAGTCCTAAGATAATTATCAAAGATATAATATATAAATATATAGAACTTTTTTTCTCCCCGCTTTTTTCCATTCGCTTTTTTAGTAAAGAAGGACTAAAGAAAATTATAATACATAAAATAATAAGTATTAGGTAAATAGCTTTATTATCAATACTGCTGACAAAATACTTACCTGGTATATTAAAGAAATCTTCGCAATCGCCCTGATATGCAACTTTGTAAAGTGTATTTAATACAAAATATAAACCTATTAATATTGAAGAAATAATACCTATAATGTTACTGATTTTTTCAAACTCATGTTTCTCAAAAGATGAGACTATATTTATTAAGCTTTTTTTTGAATTTGCTAAATCTGGTTCTTTTTGAAGCTCATTTGATTTTGGCTTATTAGTTTTATTTTTTTTCATGGTTTTCCTACTTCCTAGAGTGGATTTCATTTGTATATATAACACAACGAACCGGTAAAGTGATTTTAATAAATTTTTAGTTATTAGTACTTATTATCAATATTATTTAGTTATAAACTCCTATAGTGGTTTTGATCGAGTATTAATCTCCTCCTTTAAAATCCTTTATACCGTATTTTTCATAATTTTATTAACTTCTTATTAATCATACAATAATTCCATATTACTACTCATCAATTCTGCCTGCTTAATTACTATATCTATTGCCCCTTGAGCTTTCTCGGGTGGATATTTATACTTTCTAAGCAATCTCTTGACCAGCGACCTCATAGCTGCACGTGCCGACTCTTTCTTGTCCCAATCAACCGTACGGTTCTTCCGTATCATATCTGTTAGCTCATGTGCCATATCCACTAATACGGAATCCTGCATCTCTTCCAGTACTTTAGGATCAGCTGCTAATGCATTATAAAAGGCGTATTCCTCAACCGATAATCCCTTCGCATCACCGGCAGAATAGGATGTAACCATTTCTTGTGACAACTTAAGTAACTCCTCTATTACTTCAGCACTGGTTACCAGGCGATTGTTGTATTGCTTCAATAATGCTTTTATCTTTTTGGAGAATAATTCTGCCTGAACTATACCTGTTCTTGCCATCACTCGAATATTGTCCTCCAGTAACTTCCGCAATAGTTCTGCTGCGATATTCTTGTGTTTCATATTACGGATGCTCTTCATATATTCGTCTGATAATATAGATATCTCCGGATTTTTCTTACCGGCTGCTGTAAATACATTGACAACACCATCTTGTTGAATAGCCTGCTCTAGAATTGCTTCAATTCTTGAATTCACTTCATTGGCTGTAAGTCCTGTACCGGTAGTCACTTTGCAAACACCGGCTTTTACCCCTTTGAAATACTCAATCTCTTTTTTGATTTCTTCAGACAAGAGACTTCTGCATAGGGTTTCCGACTGACTAAGAGCCGTAGCTTCACGGATAAAGATTTTCTTTTCTTCCTCTTCATGACCCAGTATATAGTTAACACCCTTAAGTAAGATATCTAAACGCTCCTTATTAGATTCTCCGAAGAATGCTGTATAATTAAATCCATAGAAAAAATCTCTCATGATTTCAAGCTTCTCTAATGCAATTTGTAATGCTTTGCTTAAATCCGGTACTTTGTCTTTATCTCTATTCGTATATTGATTCAAAGCAGTTTTCAGTTCTGCTGCCATACCTATGTAATCAACGATAAGGCCAGCTTCCTTGTCCTTATATACACGGTTAACCCGTGCAATTGCCTGCATTAGGTTATGACCTTTCATGGGTTTATCTATGTACATGGTAGCCATAGATGGTACATCAAATCCGGTCAGCCACATATCCACGACAATTGCAATCTTAAATTCACTTTTTTCATCCTTAAATTCATATGCCAGTTCTTTTCGATATTCTTTATTTCCAACTATATCGTGCCATGATTCATCGTCTTTATTACTTTCGGTTAATACTACCTTAACCATCTTGTCCCAATCTGGGCGTTTCTTTAAAATAATTTTATACAGATCAATTGCTATTTTACGTGACATACAGACGATCATCGCTTTCCCTGACAGGACATACTTTCTATCCTCATAGTGAGCTATAATATCCTCTGCTAACATATCAAGTCTTTGTTTGGAACCAATGATGGTCTCAAACTTAGAAAGATCCTTTTTCGACTTCTCAATGATTAGCTCCGTAGTTTCTTCGCTCATCTTGCCATATTCGTCATCGATCTGCTTCAGTATATCCTCATCCAGTTTAAGCTTGGCTGTACGATTCTCATAGTAAATAGGAACAGTAGCACCATCTTCTACTGCCTGAGTCATATCATATACATCAATATAATCTCCGAAAATCTCTACAGTGGATTTGTCATCCTTATCGATTGGTGTTCCTGTAAATCCGATAAAGGTTGCATTAGGAAGAGCATCTCGCATATTCTTCGCATATCCATATTTCCATTCACCTGTTTCACGATTCAATTTAGCATCTAGACCATACTGAGAACGGTGAGCTTCATCCGCAATGAAGATAACATTCTTACGATCTGTTAATACTTCCGGGCTCTCTTCAAACTTCTGTATAGTAGTAAATACTATCCCTCCTGCATTTACACTCAGAAGTTCTTTAAGATTATTTCTATCTTGCGCCTGCTTTGGCTCCTGTCGGAGTAAAAGCCTCGAGCACGCTGCAAATGTATTATATAATTGGTTATCTAGATCATTACGGTCTGTCAGGACAACAATAGTTGGATTGTTAAACCCCGGATCACTTACGATAATTCCTGTATAGAATACCATAGAGAAACTTTTTCCGCTTCCTTGGGTATGCCATACTACGCCAACCTTCTTATCATTCCTTTGTAAGGCAAGTTTAGTGCGTTCAACTGCTTTTTTGACAGCAAAATACTGGTGATATCCAGCAACAATCTTGACTGTATTCCCTTTAACCTCCTGATATACTATGAAATTACGAATGATATCTAATAGCCTTTCTTTCTTAAATACTCCTTCCATTAATACACTGATAGGGTTAAAATCCTTCGCCGGGGGTTCCCCGTCTTTAGATTTCCAAGTCATGTATCTGGTGTAATCAGCTGTAATAGTTCCCATGCTTGCATTCACACCATCAGAGATTACATTAAATGCATTGTAGTGAAATAAGGTCGAAATATCCTTCTGATAATTCTTCACCTGATTATAGGCGTATTCCATCGTTGCCTCTTCTGAAACAGCACTTTTTAACTCGAATAATACCAAAGGAATACCGTTAATGAATATCAAGATATCCGGTCTTTTGTTCTTATATTCAATTACAGTAAATTGATTTACTACATGAAATTGATTATTTTTAGGGGTATCAAAATCAATCAGTTTTACCTGGAATGTCCTATTTTCATATCCTGATCTGTAGGGTACCGGTACTCCTTCAATAAGAAATTTATGAAATGCCTGATTAATATCAGCAAGCTTAACTAAACCCATATTACGTATTTGTTTATAGGCTTCTTCCGTTATCTCGGCTGTAATTCCTGGATTAATCTGAAACATTGCCTCATAGAAGTATTCTTCCAGTATTACTTGATGGTAGTCTCTAGCAATATCTGGCGCATAAAGATGCTGATAGCCTTTAGTCTCAAATTCTTCTATTAAGGCATTTTCAAAAGTTTCCTCTGTGAATGGCATGATTATATCCCCCTAGGTACAATTTTTAACCTTTAAAAATTAATTTGGAATAGTGCATTCTTTTTGATAAACAAAAGTTTCAGCCACTGTTGTTTCATTTTTTATGTCTGATTACCATTACGACCACTATTCAGCTGAAAATAATTATAAATTAAAATTTATCGCACTAATTATATATCCATGTCAGAGATATCAAGTTCACCTGATATAAGTTTTGGTAACAATTCATCTCGTAAATCTGCTAATCGTAGATTTTCAATATCATTTACAATCATAGCCTCAAATAATGGCATAACCAATTCATTGAATTCCTTATTAACACTTTCAGGAGCAATATATATAGATGAATTACGGATTTCATTTGACGAAAGGTTAACCTGTACACCACTATTAGCTCGACTTCTTAAGTCCTTTAAAAAATCATAACTATTAGTAAGCAATGCTATATATGGATACTGAATTCCATATATTCCTGTTGGTCTAATTAATCCTACTCGCTGATTAACTATATATTCCCCCTCAATCTCCATAACCGCAGTGTTTCCGAGAATAGCCACATTATCTTTCATATCAGTCATAGCCATTAAAACATCACCCTTTTGCAATACATACTTTTGGAGATTCTTTGCGAGGTCCTTTGGATACCAGCTCTTTGTTCCAGTTATATTAAATCCGCCACCACGATTGATGTGGCCTTGTTTAAATACGTGATAACAATCTCTTTCTGAATCTGGCTCATTTAATAATTCTTTGCTTTTAAATGCATATCCATTAGAAAACTCAATAATATCCTCAAGAATTCCCTCCTTCCAATCATCTGGTCTAGATCCACCAAATGGCTCATACTCAACAAACCAAGATTGAAAAAATGTATTAGCTTGGTCTAATAAATTCCTATTTATCTGTTTATTGTTCTGGATCTTATCGTCAATTGCGGATAGTATAGATGCTATTTTATCCTGTATTTCTAACGAAGGTAAAACTACCGGTAACTTATGTTGTGCAGTAATTCCCAAATAAGCACGAGTGCTACCTGAATTCGCCCAACTAGACAATGTGTTTTGAAAATCTGGTGAATCAAAATAATATTTTAAATATCCTTTATTAATATCTTTCTTAATTCGATAATAAGTCACTTGAGGAGTCAATATTATCACTGGATACTTATCTGGAACAATAGCCGTTCGACCTATTGTTGCTTTATGTGTTAATAATACATCTCCTGGATGAGCAAATCCCTTTCTAAGACTATTTGCTTGCTCCTCTGTAATGAACGAACAGTTTTCTAAATCAACTCCACCATCTACTAAATTATTAGCCATAATAAATGGTACTCCAACAGGTACATAATCAGTAGTTTTGGGATGTATTCCTCCATGATTACCATCCATAGGTTCTTCTATCATATTCAAATCAATTAGATCTTGGACTGTGTATTCTTTCCATTCGGTCATTTAATCACCTACCCTATATATTTTCTGTGTGCATTCTTAACGTTACTTTGCTTCACCATTGCATAATGAAGCGTTGTATCTATCTTCTCGTGTCCTAAGAGCTTCTGCACTTGCTCTATAGGCATTCCTTTGTCTATTGCTACTGTCGCCATCGTCCTTCTAAATTTATGGGGATGACATTTTTTTATACCTATGCTTCTTCCAAGCTTACGGATTCTAACCTCAATCCCACCTATTTCTAGGCGTTCATTTGGTGATCGCAATCCCACAAACAATGCAGGATTATCATCAACTCTGCTATTCAAATATTCCTGAAGATGTAACTTGGTTCTTGCATCAAAATATACAATTCTTTCTTTATCACCTTTTCCGAAAACAATACATTCTCGTTCATTAAAGTCTATATCTTCTCGATTTAGTAATACTAATTCGCCGACACGCATACCTGTTGATGATAATAAATCAATCATAGCCAAATCTCTAATCTCAGTACAAGAATCCCTTAATCTTTCCATCTCATCATCTGAATATGTTTCTTTAATAGCAGTAGTTGTCTTAATTTTACGCATCCTTCTAACCGGACTTTTCATAATATAATTTTCATCTTCAAGCCATGTAAAGAAACTTGAAAGGTTACGCCTTACATTATCTACACTTTGTTTACTAACAGTTGCTCTACTTTGATAATCTGTAAGATACATTCTTAGGTCATCCGTTGTAATAGCCTTAACATTTTTATCTATTGCTATCAGCATCTTGTTAACAGTGTTCCTATAGAATTCAAGCGTCTTATCTGAACGCCCCTCTAACTTTTTTGTTGCTATAAAACGATCCAAAAGTTCAAACGAATCATCTTCTGAATCATCATTATTATACATGACTTGCTCTAGAACTTGTTTTAATTTCATTTGCTGTTGGTTGTCCAAATGCAAGACCATTTGATACATTATTGAATTGACAATCTCTTGGTTCATAGTAATAACCACCCTTATAGTAGGTATATTACCGTAACTACAGCTTATGTCCAGTCTATTATTGAAATACTTTTAGTCCGATAATCACAATTTATCTCCTTTACCGTAACCAATAGCAGCAAGCTTCTTACAGATTTCTTCTTCCAGTTTATGTGAATCTTCAAATAATCTATAAAGTTCTGTAGTAAGCCTTGTCATCTTTTCATCGAATGGAACTCCATCATCCTCTACCTCTTCAATGCCAACATATCTACCCGGAGTTAGTATGTAATCATTTTCCGATATCTCATCAATTGATGCTGCTTTGCAAAACCCCTGAATATCTTCATATCCTTGATTATTTTTCCAGCTATGATAAGTATCAGCAATCTTCTGAATATCTTCTTCACTTAGCTCACGAACACGTCGATCAATCATATGTCCTAAGTTTCTTGCGTCTATAAAGAGTACCTTACCCTTAGTATTCTCGTTCTTTCCTTTTCTCATGATCCAGAGGCACACTGGAATCGTCACAGAATAGAATAGCTGACTTGGCATTGCAACAATACATTCCACTACATCTGAACGTAGCATATTAGCACGAATCACACCTTCATTTGATGTATTTGAGCTCAATGATCCGTTTGCAAGGACTGTACCGCACACACCATTCATTGGATTCAAATGATGCAGCATATGCTGTAACCATGCGTAATTAGCATTTCCTGTTGGAGGTGTTCCGTATCTCCAACGAACATCCTCCTGAATCCTTTCTCCACCCCAGTCTGAAATGTTGAATGGAGGATTGGCAAGAATGAAGTCCGCCTTCAATTGCTTATGTAAATCCTCATGGAAAGAATCTGCATTATGGGTTCCAAGATCTGCATCAATCTGTCTTAATACCAAATTCATTTTCGCAAGCTTCCAAGTTGTCGGGTTGCTCTCTTGACCGTATACAGAGATATTATTAACATTTCCTTGATGCTCCTTTATGAATTTTGCAGATTGACAGAACATACCACCGGAACCACAACAAGGGTCATAAATTCTTCCTTTATAAGGTTCAATTATCTCAACCAATGTCCTAACAACACATGCCGGGGTATAGAATTCACCACCTAGTTTGCCTTCTGCGCTTGCAAACTTACCAAGGAAATATTCATACACTCTACCAAGAATATCTCTCTCAATCGCTGCATCTGTACCTACATCTATATTTGTAAAAAGAGTTACCAATTCACCAAGCCTTGTTTTATCAAGCTCAGGTCTGGAATAATTTTTACTTAATACTCCTTTTAAAACCGGATTTTCCTTCTCCAATATCTCCATTGCATTATCAATTACTTTACCAATTTCAGGTGATGTTGCATAAGATGAAATTATACTCCATCTCGCATCTATCGGGACATAAAATATATTATCAGCAGTATATTCATCCTTATCTTCCTCAAAACCGGCTGCTTCATGCACTAGCTCCTCAAATTTCGTATTGAAAGAATCAGATACGTACTTCAAGAATATCAATCCCAGAACTACATGTTTATATTCAGACGCATCCATACTTCCTCTTAATTTGTCTGCTGCCAGCCATAGTTTATCTTCAAATCCTACATTTGTACTACCATTTGCCATGTCTTGTTCCCCTTTGTATCAGTTTTTTATATGATTATAGCTCATTGGTATTTCACCTAATGGTTGTATGTAATAAATGCAACATATTATCTATGTCAAAATAATTATAACGTACCATCCAACAAATTACAAATAGGTTCTGATAATTTTACATAAATGATTAATATTTTTCATAAACTGCTATTTTTGTGTCGAATTATGGATGTTTCATATATTGCCAAACTATTCGTAGTGAGCCTACTTGGTCAAAAAAGAGAATGCATGTATTGATATGCATTCTCTTATCTATAACTGTTACTTTTAGTACGCCATTGCAGTTGTCTGAGTTGTGCGTAACGCACAGTATAAACCCGCTCCAAGCCCAATTCCGGTAATTACTGATTCAGCAATCTCAGATGATCCAAATATTGCAAGTCCTAATAATGGTAAAAACATTCAAATCTTCTCTTTAACCTTCATCCACCAAAAAGAGCATTTTAGGAAGAAGCTTTATGTCTAGTTTTTCGGATACAATAGTACAATAATTACCTCCAACCCTTCCTATATAAATTTCCATCTTCGGTCCTCGCCAGACATTGCTTTATAGTGATTGATATGGCCAAGATTATCGAAAATCTTTTCAAACACTCGTAAATATTTATCAATGCTATCATAACACAGAACATAATCATCGCTGATAAAGTGAGAACCATCATTAATATAGGAGAGAAGTGCTTTACAAACCAATTTATCTTCACCTTCAAAATTACTGACACACTTCTCATAATCATAACCGCAAATTACATTAAAATAATGCTCCAAAATTCTTCGCATAGCATTCAATAATACTGACATATCAGCAATGTTGCTTGTGTCATCCAACATTCTCCATAGAGATTCATATGTAGTCAAAATAGGGTTCGATTTGAATCTTTTTATTTTAGATAGATTATTGCTTTTTTGAATAATCCAATAAGCCTCCTTATTGGGTGAGGCGGTCTCCCTGGCACCCTTAAATGTGATTTCTTTATGAAAATAAATATTATGGGTTAGCAAAAAAACCTGGTTAATACCATCTTTATCATCCAAGCATCTTGCAATAATATCCTTGGTTAATGTACTTATGATAAATAATGAATTGCTATCCAAACTACTTACTGGGTCATCGATCACTACAACTTTTTCTGTTAATAAGCCTGATGAATCAAAACTTCCTTTTAATAATTGATAAAAGTACAGGAAAGTTATAAAGCGATATTCTCCTTCACTTAAGGTATCTTTTGCATCTTCTCCATCTGGCCTTTCAATTTTATATCTTCCTTTTTTAGCTGTTGTATTTAATTTAAAACCAGTGAACCCAAATGTAGTGAGAATTTTATTGATTTCATTAACGGTATATTCTATGCTGGTCATACTTGCTTCTTTTACTTTGATTTCTTCAGTCAATTTATCTAGATTCTCAGTATGTGTTTTAATTACACCATATAAACTACTTATTGCTTTTTCTAAATCACCCTTTTGTTTATTGAAACTTTCAATACTAAGCTCAAGTTCTTTAATGATAATCTGCCATACAGAATCCACTATATTCTTTCGCTCCTTAGCAAGATTCTTACATATCTCATTATTTTTAAGTATCTCTGCGTTTAGCTTATTAATCTCATTCTTAAGGGCTTCAAAAGGTAGATATAGTGAAGTTAAGTATACCTTTGTACTTGGCATACTAATTTTACTATCTAATAATTCTATATTACGTTTATATATATCCTCAATTGTTGTTATCAATGAATGACAACTTTTAAAATCGACAACAGCAAAATCATCAAATGCTATAGTCTTAACTCCAAAGATAAGGGTTGAGAAGTAATTAACATATTTGTTTTTAAAGGATTTGATATCATTACAATTATTTTCATACGTGGTGTCAAAAAATGATTCAATTTCTTCTTTTAACTCATCCGGAATAGTCCTCTGGCAAAAAGGACATTTATCATCACTATCTGATAAATATCCTAATCCTTGCTTAATCCAATCACTATTAGATAATTTAGAAATCAATCCTCCGATAGGTAGATCTTCTTTTCCTGAAATTACTTTATCAAGTAAATCACACGTTTCATTTAGTGAGACCAAAGATAAGTCTAAATCATTAAGCAATGGATATTCCTTTATATCACTTTCAAAAACCTTCTTATATCGATTAAGGAGTTCTTCTTTAGTTTCGCTTATAACATGCCTTGTGCCGTATTCCGATAAACACTTACTGAAGAAATCACTTTTCTTTCCAAGAAAACCTTGCATAGCTTTACCAAAGTCAGGTGCATATGTAGTTTTTGCTTTCCAGAATATGTTCTGATAATCTTCTATGAGATTCCTAAGAGAGTCATTAAACTCTTCGAGTTTATTTCTTGCACCATGTAAATTATTATTTATTTTTTTAACATTCTCTCTGCCTTCTTCGATAAATTTTAGTGCATCACTTGTTGTTTTCCCTAAAGTAAATATACCTTTTATCTCAGAACTTAAGGCAAAATTCTCCTTTACAAAATCATTATTATATACAAGAACCTCATTCGGATTATTGTTTTCCCACTCTACTGAGCATGTGCTATATTTACTATCCGTGATATTATTAAGATAATTTGCTACAGTTGATTTGCCACTACCATTACAACCGTAAAAATAATTAATTTTTAATGGAGCAAATAATTCTTTTTCTTCTTTAGAGTAAGAAGCGACATTAAGTAATTCAATCTTCTTTATCACGATATTTTCTCCTTCGAATGGAATTTTTATCCTATAAATGTATATTAAAATATAAAACCTTAAAATTCAACTAATTTTATACTATGGATACCAGATGACGCCTATTCTCCTTTAGATTAATCTTTTCTTAATTAGCAAACTATCACCTGGCGACCATGTCCTTCCCATCTGACAAGCATTAAATAAGCACTTTCCGGGTTTCCTTACTTACTCGATTCCCGTTATCCGCTTAATTGTAAAGGATGTATCAGCCTTATTTTTAAGGGCTATACATCCTTTTAATTATGTGACACATATAAGTGAGTCAGGAAGAATAAAGATGCTAACCCCTCTGGTGAGCATCTCCCATTCTTCCTAAGCCTTGCCACGGATTAGGGCAAGGCTGGATTGTCAACAGTAATCTAGACAACTTTTTTAAGGGTAATCATCCGTTACTCTCGTGGGGTTAGATATCCCAGAGATGAATGAATCCGGTGATTGTTAACCAATTCACATAGTCTGCCAACTTGTACTTTAATTCATATAGATTACCACGTTCTTCCCATCTAAGTGAGATTTAATTATTGATATGATTTTTGATTATAACAAAACAAAATTAGCAATAAATAGAATTGCTTATGACCACTGTAAGTATTGATTAAACTATTGGTTCCTATTGACATAATATTGGAAAAATATTATATTTATTAGGGTAATTGGGTGCCTAATAAATACACTTCATGCCCCATTACCAGACGTAGGCACAGTAAGCGGAAGATTGATACAAATGCAAAGGGGAAGTAATGATGAAGAGAAGTTTTTTTGTACTAATACTGTT
>JAEZJW010000211.1 GCA_023415595.1 Bacillota bacterium | reverse complement strand
CCCTGAGGTTGGCAAGAAGAAGGGGCTATAATCTGAAGCATGTCATCCTGGTTGGATACAGCAGAGCTGCAGAAAGCTATATTGACCGTATATTTGCGAACCCCCAATGGGGATACTATATTCATGGAATTCTGGATGATACCATGGAGGTTGGAACCATGTATAAGAAGGTTCCGGTCATCGGCACTCTTGATCAGCTTCAAAACTTCCTTACAAGGATGACTCTGGATGAGATCGCGATTACCTTAAGCATTGCCGAGTATGAGAAGCTGGAACTGTTGGTCGCTACCTGTGAGAAATCAGGGGTGCATACGAAATTTGTACCTGATTACCACAACTTCATCCCTACCAGACCTTACACTGAGGATCTATTTGGTTTACCGGTCATCAATATCAGAAATGTACCGTTAAGCAACACCTTCAACCAGCTCGTGAAAAGACTCGTGGATGTATTAGGGGCACTATTTGCTTTAACCATCTTTTCTATTCCTATGCTGATCGTAGCCATATTAATCAGACTGTCTTCCGAAGGTCCTATAATATTCACTCAGGTCCGTGTCGGCAAGCATAACAAGACCTTCAAGATGTACAAGTTCCGCTCCATGGTGCTTCAGAAGGAAGGGGATGAGAAAAAGGCCTGGACCACCAGCACTGATCCGAGAGTTACCGGAATTGGCAAGTTTATAAGAAAGACCAGTATCGATGAATTCCCTCAGTTTTTCAATGTACTGAAGGGTGATATGAGTTTGGTTGGTCCCCGCCCGGAACGCCCTTATTTTGTTGAAAAGTTCAAAGAAGAAATACCCAGATATATGATTAAGCATCAGGTTTCACCCGGACTTACGGGTTGGGCCCAGATTAATGGCTTTCGCGGAGATACCTCCATACGTAAACGTATTGATCATGATCTTTTTTATATTGAGAACTGGACCCTTGGTCTGGATTTTAAAATCATGTTCCTGACCGTATTTAAGGGCTTTATCAACAAAAATGCTTATTAAACACTGAAATACAAGGACTAAACAGAAAGGCTAACTATGTCCGTGCAGAAGACTAAAAAGAAACGTCACACCCGGATTATCGTAACCCAGGTAATTCTGGTCATATTACTGCTTACAGCAGGTTATATCTACCGCTCCCTTAATAAATCTCTTGACAAGATACAGATTGTGAATGAGGATGATAAGAAAATAGAACAAAATGTTGGTGTTGAGATCACCGGACACCGTAATATCGTAGTCTTCGGCCTTGATACCAGGGATAATTCCCTGAAACGGGGTAATTCAGATACTATCATGATTGTCAGCATCAACAATAAGACTAAGGATGTCAAGCTGGTTTCCATCTATCGCGACACCTACGTGAACATACCGGATATCGGTTACACCAAGATTAACGCTGCCTATGCCAATGGCGGTTACTCCCTGGCACTTACCACGATCAATAAGAATTTAGATTTGGATATCACGGAATATGTCACTGTGAGCTTTCGGGCAGTCATAGACACCATCGATCAGCTCGGCGGGATCACCCTGGATATTGAAGAGAATGAGCTGAAGACCCTGAACGGATATGTCAGGGAACTGAACAGGATCAACGATACCGCTGTTCCCGGACTCGCATCCGCCGGAACTCAAACAGTGAACGGTACTCAGGCTACTGCCTATGCCCGGATCCGCTATACGGAGGGCGGGGATTTTAAACGAACCGAACGCCAGCGTATCGTACTGGGCAAGGTTTTTGAGAAGGTGAAATCCTCTAAGCTGACTACTATAAATGACCTGATTAATACAATCTTCCCTCAGACTGCAACAAATCTGGAGAAGGATGAAATCCTCGATCTGGCTAAGGATGTGTTCTCCTATGATATTGTTGAACAGACCGGTTTCCCCTTTGAGAAGGTCGCAAAGAATTATAAAAGAGTATCTTATGTATTTCCGGTTCAACTGGAGGAGAATGTAGTTCGGCTACATCAACTGCTTTTTGAAGACGAGGAATATTCCCCTTCTCAGAATGTGCAAGAATATTCCGATTATATCGAAGGGATCAGACAGCAGTGACCGACAGATCCGGAAACTGACTTATTATATTATATGTAGAGCCGATTTATATGCGTTATTAAGTTAATCCGTAACTTAATGAAACCCGTTCTATTTGTAAGCTTCTTTTCAAAACTTACAGAGAAACGGGTTTCTTTTATTGATTGATTATTTTCTAGTGATTAACTCCAACAGTCTATCCGTTGCCTTCCCATCCAGATAAGAATAATTCCTATTCCTGAAAGAGGTGATTTTTTCGGTATCAAGCCCTTTCTCACGAATAACCGCTGCTGTCTCCTCAGCCGTAGCTGTAACCGGCCCGGGTACATACGCTTCGTAGTCGTAGTAAAAGCCTCTTCCATGACCAGAAAACTCCTCCAAATCATAAGCAAAGAACACCATCGGCTTTCCGGTCAGACAGTATTCAAATACAACAGAAGAATAATCTGTGATTAGAATATCCGAAGCCATTAATAAGGAATTCAGGTCTGTTTCAAAGGACATCTGACAGACTCTCGGCGGAAGCACAATCCCTTTGCTGGCCTCAGCAATAAAGGGATGCAGTCTTAAGCCAAGGTAATAATCCTCCGGAAGCCACTTTTGTAAATCGTAAAGCTTATTCAGGATATCGGTCCCCTTAAGTTCATGATCCCGGAAGGTTGGTGCATATAGTACGAGCTTTGCAGCTTCCGGAATAGCGTACTTCCGATAGATCGTGTCCTTGTCCAGATTTAATCCCAGCCTTTCAGAATCCCCGATCCGGTGAATCAGCTCATCCGTCTTAGGTAGTCCGATCGGATAGACTCTATCCTCACTGATTCCAAAGACCTCCGCATACAGCTTCTTTGTCTCTTCTGAATTCACAATCAGATGGGTGATGTTGCTGTTCGCTTTCTTCTCCAATTCTTTTAACCGGCCGGTATTCACATGCTGCCCGAATTTCTTAATAGTACCTGTACCATGCCACAATTGAATGACCTTAACTGAATTTCTCCTCTTTAGATAGGCCATCGGAAGGAATATATTATCCATCAGGATGATCTGTGCCCGGGAAAGCTGATAAGGTTTTACCAGGAAGAAGGACAGGAGCCCCTTGATACTATTGAGACCTTTCACATCCAGGGTTTCTCTCTTCGTGATATACGAAAAGCTATAGCCTGCCCGCTGTTGCTTCAGTGCGCTCACGGCCAGACTGACATTACTGCCCTCACCGTCATCATGAGTCATGATGCAGAGAACCCTTTTCTTCTTTGGCGGTAACGGTTTGCACAGGTAATAAATAAGTGCAAATACTCTATATCCGATTGACTTTAACATCATCTATTCCCCCAGAAAGCATCGGTCTGCAGTGCCAGCTCTTCGATCAATCCAACAATCTTCTGTGCGGCCCTTCCATCGTCAGCATGATTGTATTTTGCATGGAAGGCATCATATCTCGTTTGATATTCCCGACTGTCGTAGGTTCTGATTGCATGCAGCAGCTCTTCTGTAGTTTTTACCACGGGTCCCGGTGCTTCTTCCAACAGATTAAAGTAAAACCCACGAAGATCGTTCCTGTATTCCTCCAGATCGTAGCAATAGAATAGCATCGGCCTTTTCAGTAAACTGTAGTCAAACATTACCGAGGAATAATCCGTAATCAGCAGGTCGGAAACCAGGTATAAAACAGAGATATCATAGCTCATATCATAGGAACGGATAAAATCCCCATATGGACCCCAATCGATCTGATCCATGACCAGGTAATGATATTTCACAATCATAACAGTATCCCTGCTAAGCTCTTCCTTCAGCATGGAAAAATCAATCCTTGGATTAAACTTATATTTTCCGTTTCCATAGAATTCATTATCCCTCCAGGTGGGGGCATAGAGAATAATCCTCTTATCAGGGTGAAGTCCCAGCGCTTGCTTAAGCTTAACGATATCACTCTCATGATTCATCCGGAACAGGACATCGTATCTCGGATATCCGATCTCCAATATCTCCTTCCTGAAATCGAAGGCCCTCCGAAAGATTGCGGTCGAGAAGCTGTTCTGCGAGATGAGATAATCCCAGGTACTTGTATTCTCACGGAAATTCTTCTTATATTCCTCTATCCCGGTTTCTCCGGCCATGTATACGGTATCCATATCTAGAGCAAGCTTCTTTAATGGAGTTCCATGCCAGGTCTGGATATAGGTACACCCGGTACGCTTAATAATATATTTCGGAAGCCTGGAATCACAGACCCAGATACCGGATCTTGCAAATAACAGGAAATACCGGAAGCGGTTCCTTCGTACTTTGCGAGCCGATCCCGGTATCTTAGTTGTCACGTCCTCCAGTATGAAGTAGCAACGATACTTTCTATCCAGACCCTGTCTTACCATTTCCTCATAGATGGCTCTGGGATTTCCGGTATAGTTTCTGCCAAGATTACTCTCAAACAGAATTACTCTTCTGTTTAATCTAAGTAATTTAGTGCAGAGCTTATAACAGAACAAAACGATCTTCTTTAACATAAGACCCCTATCCTCCGCTGATCCGCCCGTAATGTGTCATGACATCCTTCCTGCGGATAGACTTATTACAGCCTTCGATGCTGCCCATAGGCACCAAGTCGTCTATTTTTTACTGTCAAGCTTCAGGTCCTGCTTGATTTTCGTCGTGGAGATCCCCTCTGTTCTGGGAAGATAAACCACCTCACAATAATCCTTTAAGAAATCAAACTGACCCTTCCAGTCGTCCCCCATGACGAATACATCGATCTGATTGTCAACGACATCCTGGATTTTCTGCTCCCAGGTAAACTCGGGAATTACCTCATCTACATACTTGATGGACTCCAAGATGATTTTTCTGTCTTCATAACAATGATATGCCGTCTTATGTTTAATCGCATTGAATTCGTCAGAGGAAAGTACAACTACCAGATAGTCTCCCAGCTCCTTGGCTCTTCTTAACAGATTAATGTGACCCACATGCAGCAGATCATAGGTTCCATAGGTAATTACTTTTTTCATAGTAAACCTCCTTCATTCTTTGAAGCATCCTTTTCCTTAGCATTTTCCTCTTCGCTTCCGGTTGCATTTACTTCCGATTCAGTACTTACAACAGCTTGTTCTTCCGATTCAATGCTGACAACAGCTTGTACTTCCGGTTCTAAGTTACCCACAGCTTCTTCTGCGCCAGCACCATCTGCTGCTTGCTTCGTAGGATCAGCGGCAGGTGCTGTTGGATTCTCCTGCACCGTTACTGTGCCTCCCTTATGTTCGGCAGCTTCTACTGTTTGGTTTTCCACTGCCTCAGGAGCCGGCTTTTTCTTCTTTTTCTTTTTCTTCTTGGCTTTCTTTACCTCGGCCTGCTCCGTATCTCCTACCATTGCTTCATAGATACTGCAGACCTCCTCCACAGGACCGTCTGCAATTAACTTGCCCTGCTCCAGAAGGATTGCTTTATTACAAATCCGTTTGATCTGATCAATATTATGGGAGACAAACAATACGGTGACTCCCTGATCAAACATTGCCTGAATTCTCTTCTCACTCTTCTTACGAAATTTAGCATCTCCGACGGACAGAACCTCATCCAGGATCAGAATCTCCGGCTCTACTACCGTAGCGATCGAAAAGCCCAGTCTGGCCTTCATGCCCGAGGAGTAATTCTTAACCGGAACATGGATAAAATCACCCAGATCGGAAAACTCTACAATCTCGTTATATTTTTCTTTGATAAAATCCTTCGGATATCCTAATACCGCTCCGTACAGATAGATATTCTCTGCCCCGGTATACTGAGGATCAAAGCCCGCCCCCAGCTCCAATAACGGTACAATCTTACCCTTGACACTTACACTTCCTTCGGTCGCCTTCAGCACTCCTGCGATAATCTTTAACAATGTACTTTTTCCGGCTCCGTTAAGTCCCAGAATCCCCAGACGGTCTCCCCTACTGATGGAAAAGGATATATTTCTAAGCGCCCAGAATTCCTGGTAACGAAGCTCCTTCTTCACCAGTTTTATGATATACTCTTTCAGATTATCGACTTTCTTTTCCATCAAGTTGAATCTCATGCTGACATTATCAACTTTTAAGACCGTATTTTTCACTAGAAACCTCCAGGTTGCCGTCAGGCAACTATAATCCCAAGCGAATTATTTATCATTCGCTTTTTATATGTTCAAGATGAATTTATCCTGTTGCTTATAGAACAGTATGATTCCGATCAATAATGCTCCGATGCAGTACATTGTAGAATACAGCAGGGCTTCATTGTTTATGGGTAGGCCAAAGACACTGTTCCTGAAATTAACAATAATTTGATACAATGGATTCAACTTATAAATCCATAGATTTTCTTTACTAACAATCTCTATCCTGTAAAAAATAGCAGAGGTGTACATAAAGAGCATCAGGATGACACCCCACAGATATTCCAAATCCCTGAAGAAAACCGCAAGAGTAGAAAGTATCAGACCCAATCCCAGACACAGAATCAGAAGCTGGAATAGAGGAATCACAGCAGCAAACAGATGAACCGTAGGCTTCACTTTGAAAACCAATGCCGCCCCAAAGAGTACGATCATAGATATCAGGAAGGTCAGGTAATTTGCCAATGTCGTGGAAAGGGGGTATATGTACTTTGGTACATATACCTTCTTAATCATGGCACTATTGCCCCGGATGGCTTTCATTGCAGCTTTTGTGGAGTTAGAAAAGTAGGAGTATAATAACCGGCCAGTCAGTATATATACAGGAAACATATGGTCCTTTTTCTGATAAATCGTTGAAAAAACCATAGTTAGTACTGCCGTGGTTAGGATAGGCTCCAGCAGTGTCCACAGAATTCCCAGATAGGAACGGCGGTATTTCAGTTTAATCTCCTTTTTAACCAGCTCCATCAATAGGAAACGGTATTTATTAAAATTCTTTATCGCTTTACCCACGCTAGCCCTCTCTCTTCCTAATAATCACTTACTAAATACTGATTCTACCACTTTTTGCGATGCATGTCCATCTTCCCATTCACAAAATCTGTTGTAGAAAACCTCATATCTGGCTTCATATTCCTTTTGTATGGAAGCAATATCCTTAACAGCATTCACTACCTCTTCGGTCGTAAATACCAGAGGACCGGGTACCTCCTTCTGGATATCAATATAGAAACCCCTTAAGACATCCCGATATTTCTCCAGGTCATAGGTGAAGAACAGCATCGGCCGCTTTAAATTAGCATAATCAAAGAACACGGAGGAATAGTCCGTAATTAAGATATCCGAGATCAGATACAGCTCCGAGATATCATCATATTTACTTAAGTTGATGGCAAAGCCATCCAGGCCACTGACATCAAGTGCATCAGCGATAAAATAATGTGTTCTTAACAGGAGGACATATTCATCCCCCAGTTCTCTCTTCATATAATCCAGATCCATATGGAGCTCGAACTTATACTGACCCTTGCCGTAGTATTCGTCATCCCTCCAGGTAGGAGCATAAAGAATGGTCTTCTTATCCGAAGGAATACCCAGTTTGCATCTGATATCAACTGCCAGCTTGTCCCGGTCCGGCGCATGCAGGATATCATTTCTCGGATAACCTGTTTCCAACATGGCATTCTCAAACATAAAGCACCTGCGGAAGGTCTCCGAGCTAAAGGCATTCGGTGCAATCAGATAATCCCAGGCCCTGGACTGCTTATAAACCTGTTGCTTATACTTCGGTGATGCCGAAGTGATGTCCTCGATATCAAAAACCAGCTTCTTTAGGGGTGTTCCGTGCCAGGTTTCAAGGAATATACTTTCCGGCCTTTTCACAGCCCATTCCGGCTGTCTGCTGTTGAATACAAAGTAGCCGCACCTGGCCAGATAATAATAGTAACGGATGCTGAATCTTTTAATCCTTCTATGCCTGTACGGGATTTTGGTATTCCTTTTGTCTATCACCCAGATAGAACGGTATTTGCCCGGATAATTCTTAGCCAGATACTCATAGATGTACTTCGGGCTATCCGAATAATTCTTTCCAAAAAAGCTTTCGAACAGAATCC
Source organism: Bacillota bacterium (assembly GCA_023415595.1). Classification (GTDB taxonomy): domain Bacteria; phylum Bacillota; class Clostridia; order Lachnospirales; family Lachnospiraceae; genus Mobilitalea. Next base: position 10,382 of record JAEZJW010000211.1, on the reverse strand, counting down.
AGTTCTCTTTTACCGGTCTTTTTAAGAAGATATGGATATAGAGAGACATCGCCATGGCTTTCCTATGACGAATAACCGTCTTAAGCTTCCTATAACCCAGATGAACTTTAATGATACGGAGAGATTTCTTCAGATCCCGACGAATCAGGGCTTTGATAACTCTCTTCTGGTAACCTTTTAAGGAATGGATCAGCTCTCTATCCATTCCGCTTACGATTTCGCTCATCTTAATGAAGTATTCCATCCGCCATTTCTCATTCCTGCTGCGTTTCAGCTTAGGAGCAAAGGTTTTCGAATAGTAATTGATATATTTCCTATCCAGGCGGCTTCTAAGATCAGAATCTGCGGGAATCCTTCGGATGGTTTCGTAATATACTGAGGCAAACTCATCAAAACGATTCGGATCCTTAATCTGGGACAGCGCCGGTAAATTTATCGCATCATTATGTTTCCGTTTGATATATTTTGCAGAGAGAAGCTTCATCATCTTCTCAGTCTTCGATAATGCTTCCATCAGGAAGGGAAGATCCGAGAAGTATTTCAGTCCTTCGGGGAATCTCAGTCCATTCTCCTCGATAAAGCTGCGCTTAAAAGGATGTTCAAAACAGAAATATTTCGGATACCCTTTCTCTTGGTCACCAGAATACGATAGGCCTGGTTAACACGGGCCTGAGCCATCATCGAAAGCTCCTCCTCGGTGAGAATTACAGCTGATGCTTCTTCCTCATCCTCTGAGGTGTCATCACCTTCGGAATCAGCTTCCTCATTATGACCCTCATCGTCACCGTCGGTTCCGTCATTCTTATTATCCTTATCGGCAGAATCCTCGTCCGAGGAATCATCACTGCTTTCCTTACTGTCTTCTCCGCCGTTTTCCATATTTAACTCGGCATTTTCACCGTCACTGCTTTCATTCTCTTCTTCATCATCCTCAGAATCCTGCTGCTCATTTCGCGCCAGGAAGATACTTCTCTGAAACCAGGTAGGCTTTTTCTTGCCGTATACGATATCATCATCCTGTTCCGCAGCTGCTGTGACCAACTTTTCCAGGGTATCTGTAGTAAGATAATCATCGCTGTCCAGGAAATATACATAGTCGCCCTGTGCCATATCGAGCCCCAGGTTCCTGGCCGCTGCCACTCCTGTTTTATCCTTCAGGTGGTATACTCTAACAGGAAATTCCGCTTCATACTCCGGGAGCAGGCCAAGGTCTTCCTCCCTCGCATGATCACAAATCAGCAAAATCTCTATCTCACGATATGTCTGTTCCTTCAGACTATCCAAACAATCCTTTAAAAATGCTTCCCCTTTATGATAAGGAACTATGACACTGATCATATAGCTTCCTCCAATGGTTTGGAACTATTTGCTACCTATATATCGCAGCATAGGAATTATAGCACTTTGGCAATATCAAAGTCAAGGACCCCACTGCCCAATCCTTCCCAAAACCGTCTTTTTTGTTTATCATCTCCATGAAAGGTAAGAGATATACCATATTAACCCTATAACAATAGGACGGAGTAGTGCGCCCTTTTTCATAGGGAAGTGGTCAGCGCCATAAAACAAGCTCATTTTCGGTAAGTTTCAGCATGCGTTTATTACGTTTCGCTCCGCCCTGATAGGTTCGTCGGTCGCTCGCGAAACGAACTAGCATGCTGAAAACTTACTCGAAAATGGCTAATCGTTTTACGGCATCCGCCCACATCCCTATGCATAGGCGCACTGCTCCTGTCTACGACAAAATATTCGTATTATATCCCGGGAACTATCTTATGTTTGTTAGTGATATATCAAAAAGTCAGCTTATGTAATAATAGTCAAATCAGGGCATCGATTTATCTTTATCACTATTTTAAGTACTTTGCTAAACCAAAGTCATTTATAGTTTACCCAATATAGAAGCTGTTAGGTTAACCTTAATAAATAATATACATTGAAAAACGGAGCCTTGAACCTGTGATGAACGGCATGGGGCTTCACTGTCTGAAAATCGGCGGAAGTGAGCCTTGGACCCAATATTATTAAGCATGGGGCTCGTTACATATCATATGATGAAGGAGATCCTTGAACTCACGATCTATCGTATAGGGCTCGTAGCATAAAAATGACGGTAGGAAGCCTTAGACCTCCCTTAATGCACTATTGAGAAGACATGCTGCCGGATTTGTGTGATGATAGCGGACGTCAGTCCGATAGCAGCATTCAAATCCGGTGTTGTGTCTTCTCATTAGTGTGTGTGGGAGGTCTCATGGCTCACCTGCCGTCATTATACACACTTAATGCCCTATAACCATAAACTACAGGTTCAAGGCTCCTTCGTCATTTATATTCATTCGAAGCCCTATGCCCCTATAACTAATGCTTCAAGGCTCCTTCCGCCGTTCATTACTCCGAGGCCTCATGCTTTAACCTATGGGTTCAAGGCTCCAATCTAGTTAAGGTTCAACCGGTTCAGCGCACTGAAGATCGCTCTGATCGACGCCCTGGTAATATTGGAGCTGATTCCAACACCGAAGGTCGTCTTGCCTGAACTCATATCCAGCATCTGAATATATGCGGCTGCCTGTGCATTTGCGCCACCGCCCAGGGCATGCTCGGAGTAGTCGAGAATCTTCACACTGATACTGAGCTCCTTCTGAAGGCCTATTAAGACCGCATCGATCGGTCCGTTACCGGTGGCTTCGAAGAGCTTCTCAACTCCATTATTCGTGTAAACCAGGCTTGCCTTCGTATTACAGGAATCATCCTGATCCGTTAAGTCTTCGAACCTGCACTTTCTGAAATGCAGCGGCTCTTTCTTATCCAGGTAACATATCTTGAACTCATTATAGATCTGATCAGGACTTACTTCACCCTGCTTCTCGGAAAGTGATTGAATCACATCTGCAAATTCCTTGTGCATCGCCTTCGGCAGCTTGAAGCCAAAGTTGGTTTCCATAATAAAGGCAACGCCGCCCTTACCGGACTGGCTGTTAATTCTGACGATGGGCTCATACTGTCTTCCGATATCAGCCGGATCGATCGGTAGATACGGAACAGCCCAGACAGCACTGTTTCTCTCCCTCATTGCCTTGATGCCCTTATTAATTGCATCCTGATGTGAACCGGAGAATGCGGTAAATACCAGCTTACCGGCATAGGGATGCCTTTCATGAACCTTCATTTTACAGAGTCTTTCATAGGTTTCTATAATATCATTTATATTAGCGATATTCAGTTCCGGGTTAATGCCCTGGGAAAACATGTTGTAGGCCAATGTAAGAATGTCAACATTACCGGTCCTCTCTCCATTACCGAAAAGCGTCCCCTCTACCCGGTCCGCTCCCGCAAGCAAGGCCAGCTCTGTGATAGCAACTCCTGTTCCACGGTCATTGTGTGGGTGCACACTTAACAGGATGCTGTCCCTATTCTTAAAGTTGCGGTCCATCCATTCAATCTGGTCAGCATATACATTGGGTGTGTTCATCTCAACGGTTGCGGGAAGATTGAAAATTACTTTCTTCGCCGGTGTGGGTTCCCACACCTCCTGAACCGCAGTACATACCTCAAGGGCATATTCCACTTCCGTTCCGGTAAAGCTCTCCGGGGAATATTCCAGGATAATTTCTCCCGGGAAATCCTTCGCATATTCCTTAACGAGCTTCGTGCCCTCCACTGCAATCTGCTTGATCTCCTCTTTATTCATATGGAAGACAACGTCCCTCTGCAGTGTTGAGGTAGAATTATAAATATGAACGATCGCACGTTTCACACCCTCCAGGGCTTCAAACGTACGCTTCAGAAGATGTTCCCTGCATTGAACCAATACCTGAACAGTAACATCCTCGGGGATTAACCTGCGGTCCACCAGCTGCCTCAAGAAATCGAATTCAATCTGGGAGGCTGAGGGAAATCCCACCTCAATCTCCTTAAAGCCCAGCTTAACCAGAAGCTGGAAGAATTCGACCTTCTCTTCTACGATCATCGGCTCAATCAGTGCCTGGTTACCGTCCCTTAAATCAACGCTGCACCAGATGGGTGCTTTTGCAATCTCCTTATTCGGCCATTGCCTATCCGGAAGGCTGACTACCGGATTTCTCTGATATCTCTTATAATTTAACATCTTAAGATCCTCCTTAATTAGTTTTCAACTGACTACAGGCATCCAACTAACGACGGAGTCGGTATATCACACTGTACAATTTAACAATGAATAAAATTGCATTATCTACGCGAGTCCCAATGACATCATTCCTTTCTTTATATATTTAAAAGAGTATTCCGGCAGACGAACCGGCGGAGTACCCTTTTATTTACTGTAAGCGTAAGGCTTGCTGTTTCTCATATTATATTCTTTCTGGCATGTTATGTATGATAAATATTATGTGGGAACGAATTTGATATATCTGATAACACATTTCAATCCTGCGAATGACCTTATGATCGGAATTACAATAAAATGCATCATGCATGTATAAAAATAAGGTCACATAAAATTATGTGACCTAAATTATAGCATCATGATTCTATTATAGCAACTACTTTTTTATATACTCATCACCAAGACCGTTTTGTATCATTTGGCTGATTGTTTCCAGGGCAGCCTTCTCATCCGGCCCCTCACAAACCAGTTCAATCTCATCCCCTGATCTCACACAGGCAGAAAGTACACCCAATACACTTTTGGCATTCACCGATTTATTCTCTGTTTTTATTGTAATCTTGGAGCTGAAGTCTATTGCCCTGTTGCACAGTACACTGATCGGCCTCAGGTGAAGCCCAGTCGGTATATCTATTCGAAGCTTCGTACTTACCAATATGATACCTCCTATCAATAAGTAAGTTATTATTTAATAAAGATGCTGACCATGGGTGTATCGAAGATTGTTGTATGTTTCGGTAAGTCTGCCTCAAGAGTCAACCCATATGTACCGATTGTGAAATCGGCTAAATCGATATAAGGCTTTAGGTTAGGTCTGTCTATCCCCTCTATCTCTTCGGCAGGCCCTTTCACCTGAACCTTGATTGGGCCTGTCGTGTAAAATCCAACCTCCTGATCAGCTTTTCTGTTCCTTAATTCAATATCATTGGGCCAGATCGTAATTTCCTTCGTCTCCAGCCTCTCAATCTTAATATTCATGCCAACAGTCAGGTTATCCCCTACCAGAATGACACCCTTCGGCAGATCCAAGGCTTCCTGTAGATTAACATCTCTTTCAATGTTACCGGATTCACCCTCAATATCTTCACTTATCTGAAGATAACTGATCTTATCCAATGCCGATTCTTCCTCACTAGCTATCACGACTGTTTTAGGTTCGTAATCAAATCCTGTCATAGTATAACCGTCTGCAGGCGTACCTACTGTCTTAGCGATAAGATCCACTGTCTTAGTCTTGTAGAGCTTAAGATTAACCTGAATATATCCGTTATTAACATTGCTGAAGGTAAACTTCGAGGAGTCAATCTCCTTACCTTGATCATCCAGCGCCTTTAGCACGGCTAATTTAACCGTGGACTGGGAAGCTCCGGTAACATCCACCACAGCCACAATATCCTTAATCATTTCAATCCTGCCCTTCGGACCGGATACGCGGACAATGACTGGACTTGCTGATTTCTCTCCCACATAGTAGCCTTCCAGGGCCTCGCCTTCAGTGACTACATTTACCTTAAAATCCTCCTCTAATATCTCATCCAGTCGGATAGTGAGTGTCTTGGGTTTTATGTCATCGATGGTAACATCTCCCTTTCTGCAGGAGACATCGATCATAACCGTATTGCCGCCGGTTAATAGCTTTGAAAAATCAGCTGAAACATTAAAGTCATTGGAGGTAAGATTATCAACCGTAGAACGTTTGCCTAACACGCGGAAGCTGACTGTTCTTCCTTCAATAATTTCATAGATTTGATTCGGTGTACTAATAACCTCCTCATTCTGAATATTGACTAAGACATTAGAGAACGGTCTTGATTTGACCGGATCATCTACATTCGTAATTACCAGCCACAAAATAGCCGCAAGAAGGACAGATAGAATTTTCAAACCGATGTTACTAGTCAGCTTCTTTTTCATTCTTCAATCTTCCCTTCCATAATTTGATCTTCTTAGCCTCAGTGGTTTTTTTCTGAGCATCGGTAAGCTTGGTCCTCAGGTAATCCCCATCCACATTGCGGATCAATTTCCCTTCCTTCGCGATGGAGACCTTGCCGGTCTCTTCGGATACTATTATGGTCAGACTGTCGGAAACCTCGCTTATTCCGATCCCGGCACGGTGTCTCGTCCCCAGATCCTTACTTAACTGCATATTATCGGATAAAGGAAGGTAACAGGTTGCAGCGACTACTCTGTTGCCCCTGAGGAGTACTGCTCCATCGTGGAGCGGCGTATTATGTTCAAATATATTGATCAGCAATTCACTGCTGATGATACTATCCAGATAAATACCGGTTCTTTCATATTCCCTCAGAGTAGTTTCCTCCTCCAGAACAATCAAAGCTCCTGTTTTATTGCGTGCCAATTCAAAGGTAGCTCTGATGATTTCGTTCAGAGAATGATCGGAGAACCTCTCGTTCCGGTCCCTAGAGTCATCAAAGGTAATAATGGATCTAACGATATTTTTCTGTCCCAGCTGTTCCAATGCCTTTCTGAACTCCGGTTGGAACACGATAATAATCGCGATAATGCCGACGTTGATGGTATTCGAGATGATCCATATGATTACATTCAGATCAAATACAACGGCAACGAGCCAGAAGGCCATGACTACAACAAGGCCTTTTACTAATGCCCAGGCCCGTGTGTTTTTAACCCATTTGACAACATGGTAGATAATATATGCCAGGATAATAATTTCAATGATATCCGTTATGTTTATCTTCGGAAATGACAACCATACCGAATAATCATTAATAAATTTTCTGATGGTCTCCATATGTTCAACTCCCCTGCCGCAACATATCCTTCTTATTTTTCAGGTCTGTTATTTACGTCCGCCTTGCCTGTATTCTGATAAGGATACGTATCCTGTTTGTCCTGATAACTGTCATCCTCATCCTCATAGTCATCACCGTTATCCGTATCCCGGCGGTGCAGACTGCCGGTTGCTCCCTGATCCGCTGTTTTAACATTAATATGCTTCACATTAACCTGAGGTGTTGTAACGGTTACCTTAGGAACTGCCTTCACATAGTAATAATAAACATCATCCTCAAACTGTGCTCTCTCCACACCGGAATAATCCAGTGTAAGCTTAAAGAAGTGAATAATATAGACAATGACGCCGGAAGCCAGGGTACCTAAGATCATGCTGAGGATCTGCTTCGTATTGTTCAGGATGATATTACTTACCAGAAATCCCAGAACGCAGGTTAAGGTGCCTGCTGCTATTCCAATCTCGAAGGCATAATCAAAGGTCATCCTGCGGACAAAGTAGGTTACCAGTAAGATCAGGATAAAGATGACTACTGTAATAATCAAAAGCTTATTGTCGATCAGACTGTCCATGACATATTTATATAGTGCAAGGATATCCTCTACGGTCATATTCACCTGCATGTTTACTGCCGATTTAATAATCTGAAATAGAAAATATACTACCACTCCACAGCCGGTCGGAACCACTGCTACCGGTGTAGAGATTAAACCCAGAAGAATCGGTATAGTGTAGGGTATCTTCAATACGAATAGTATCGGTACTGCCAGTAAAACATATCCGTATTTCGGTGTATATCTGGCAAATAAGAAATAAATAATTAACATAATCAGTACAATGATAATGGACAGTACCGGTGAAATCGAATAGATGTGCAGAGCACTGACCAGAAGAGCCAGGAGGACCAATACTGCCGATGGCGTAAACGCGCTCACCATAGAAAGGACCAAAACCACCGGGAGCGCCTTAAATCTGGCATCATAGCCTATTTCTTTATTAATTACATAGAACGTGATAAATGCAAACAGGAACTTTATGATCGGCGTTAAATACGCATCATATTTCTGATAAAAGTTTTTTACTCTTTCTCTAAACACAAGAATTGGCATCATAATTAACCTCCATGTGCCTTTCAGGCACTACTTCCTTCGGTCAAAACAGTATTCCCATTCAACCTTCTATATCTGCCGGAAGAAGCTCGCTTATGCGATTTCCACCGGTACGTAGTCTAATTTAAGATTCCGGAGTCTCATCCGTATATACTTTATTTAACCGTCTCAGCAGCTTATAATATTTCGACAGCTTCTTACGGGACGCATCATATTTTAAAGAAAAGATCAATATGGAACCCAAACCATATACCGTAATCACCATAATGTAGAATCCCAGGATATAGGCTCCGATTGTCTTATAATCAAGACCGACAGCATTTCTAATAATGTACTCCATCTGATATAATCCCACCAGCAGCAGAATCAGAAGATATCCCACCGTCGCGCAAATGATCGATTTCAGGGTCTGATATCTAACATAATCCGTCTTATAATATTTACTCAAATGAATATCTTCTTTTCCGTCCTTACTTTCATAGACGGCCAACTTCGTCATTAACCTAATTTTCTTACTGTTTAACATAAATTCCTCCAAAAATCCAGGACTTGATGTCTCTAGTTCAAGCTTTGACATGATTTACCATTTTATTCAGAAACAAGCCTCTGATATACCTTACCGGGCTGATACGATCGGTAAAACGGCATAAATCCTAGTACCGTCCTAAGTATACCATACTTGGAAGTGTTTTTCGAGATATTTTTTCTGATTTGGGTATTTTCGTTAATGTAACCATCTAAGCAAAAAACCATAGGCTAATATAAGCCTATGGTTTCTCACCTTTATGTACTTACATTACATCAAAGCAAAACGGATGTCCTTCCGGGTCGAGCATTACTGCCCAATCTCCATATTGTGTATCTGCTTTTGTAGCTCCAAGCTCTAAAGCAAAATTAATCCATTCCTGAAGCTTTGAGCTTTCCATACTAAAATCAAGGTGCAGCATTTGCTGTTGCTTGTTAACCTCTTCAGGCCATACCGGAGCAACATATATTTCATTTCTTTGAAAGCCTATGTTTACATTGCACTGTTCTGACCCTATTATAATGAAATCATCAGATTCATAACCCTTATGCCAGCCCAGCAATTTAACATAAAAATCAGAAAGCACTACAGGATCTTTACAATCCAAAACCACTTTATCAAAGTTTATTACGCCAATATTCTTCATTATTTTCTCCTTGTCATAATCCCGTATTTGATATTTCAAGAAGAAATACAAATGTGGGTACTTAGTTAAAAATCACCTTTCCTATGTGCGCAATGCTTTTCATAAAAATCACTTCCCTTCTGATAAGATGAGTATATTATAGTATAGCAGTGCTAAATTATCAAGCTCATTTCCATTATGTGGGCTTAACTGGCGCGTTCTGGACGTACAAGACGGGAAAGCCCTTGTACTGAGTGATACTGGTTGCAAGCTATGAATGTCGGTAATTCAGGTGTGCGCTTACTGGAGAGCCCCACAAAAACCGAGTACAAGGTTGGTGAGGAATTTGATATCACCGGGCTTCTTGTTGTAACAGGCCCTTATGGGAAAGAAAAAGACGTCAAGGACGAGCTCACCTTTACAACCTCGGGAATAACCATAACACCGGGACGTCCGTTTCAGACCGCCGGACAGAAATCTATAGACGTAAGCTATAAAGGCCAATTGTTAATGACTTTTCCAGTGACCGTGGTGAAGTAAGCGTTAATCAATGCTTATTCTTTAATTAAATTTTCCGCTTTCCTTCCCAAAGCTCTGCCTTACCGCTTTCGAGGGAGCGTTTCACATCAATGATTCTTTGGTTGGAGGACCCCCGAAAGGCAAGACTGATATCCTTAAGCGACTCTATATATTCACCATCCACTAACACATCAATGTATTGTAACATTTCGTCCGTGCATTCACATCTGGCCCGGCTGTCCTGACACAATTCGCTGTCAAAGAGATATCCTGTATAACACCAGATATCCTTATGCGGAAAGGTACTCTTCACCTTCTTCAGTAAGGGCAGAAGCGCCCGTTGATTTTGCTTCTCAAAGGGTTCACCGCCGAGAAGCGATAATCCGCTGATATAGTCAGGTGATAATGCCTTCAGAATCTCATCTTCCGTCTCTGCGGTGTAGGGAGTCCCATAGGCAAAATCCCAGGTCTCCTCATTGAAGCATCCCTTGCAGTGATGTGTACAGCCTGATACAAATAGGGACACTCTGATACCTTCGCCATTCGCAATATCATGTTTCTTAATTTCTCCGTAATTCATCCTACAGATGTAACACCCTTTCTTGAATTTCCTGCGTTCTTCCCTGATTCCAATATTGGGTTCCTATGTAACCACAGGTTCTTCTGGCAACATTCATCGTATCCTG
>JAEZJW010000201.1 GCA_023415595.1 Bacillota bacterium | reverse complement strand
TGCCACAACCTTATGTACCGATATGTGCGCCAACCGAGTGGAAACGTGTCTCTGTTGGATGAATCATCTCGCGCTAATCAAATAACCAAAATGTGATAAACATTAACAACTGATATGGGCGCCTCATATAACTCAGATCCTATTCGAAGGTTCTCTCGTAAGCAGCTTTTCGCTCATCTATGATCGCCTGCCCTCCTGACCTGAGGTAATCCTTTAAACCTGCATCAAAAACAGAAGAGAATTTTCTCTGATCTGCTACGACTGCCTGGATCAGGATGGTATCTCTCTTTTTACTGAGTTCCGGTCCAATCCCTGCTTCAGCCTGAATCACACCAACATTAATGTTCTCTGCATAACGGCCGTCTTGAATGCTATACTGATATGCTCTCTCGATATAGCTGGGTTCAACGCCTGTATAACCCTGTGCAATTGACTCAATATTCAGTTCAGGATTACCGATATCCAGACCATTGATGGTAATTGTATAATCGATATTATTAGGAGAGTTCATGATCTTATCGCCTTTTGCTGTTTTCATCTTAACTGCACCGTCAAGTAATATCTCATGGGCTACACCTTCTTCACCGATCTGAAGGAAGGAACGGTTCTCCAGCCTGCTGATCCAGTCAAGATACAACAGGGATGCGAGCGGCTCATTATTCGTGGAAGGGAAGAAAATCTTACGGTCAACAGGTCCGGGCAGAAATTTACGGTAGGAGCCGGCGTCATTTTTGAAAGGCTTTATAGCAATATAACCGGCCTTCTTTCCTGCCAGTTTCTTCAGGCTATTGTTGATACTGTCCTCTCCGTTTCGGTAAGGATAGTCCCAGGTATGGATAAAGGCTCCGACATAACCGGCTTTCATCATCTTATCCTCCGTGGGATCATCCGGACCGAAGAGTGCAAAGTCCTTCCAAATCAGGCCCTGATTATACCACTTATTCAGAACAGCTACGCCCTCCTTCACTCCGGGGTACAGAAGCCTTCTGTCATCAAAACCATAGACATAGGCATCTTTATTCGATAAGTTATCAGGCACAAAGGACGCCAGTAGGTGATCCGCTCTCCAGCCAATATCATAGCTGATTGAAAAGGGAATGATCTTATCCGCATCAGCGCCAAGCAACACATCTGCGTTTTCCTGAAAAGCCTTCAGCATTTCTTCAAATTCTCCCAGAGTAGTGGGCTCAGCAAGGTTCAGCTTCTTTAACCAATCCTCACGGACGAAGGTATTGATTCGGGCAGGATGCGCCATACGGGCTTCAATTGCCCAGATTGTTCCTAAGACAGGATCTTTGTCCCAGGTTATATTTGTTTCCGTAAGTAAATCATACAAGTCGGGAAGTAGTTCCTTATACTCCTCCAGAAAGGTGCTCATATCCTGAACAGCGCCAATATTTGCATAGGTCTGAACTGTAGGATAATCATAGGTTATGCAGATGTCCGGAGCCTCACCTGCAGCCAACAGTTTGTTCATCTGTTCTACCTCAGTCCAGCGGGCCACAGGAACAAAAGTAACTTCGATATTGTGATCACGAAGCATTCCTTCTTTTATAAAATCCGTATAAAAGTTATCTTCCGGCTTGGAACCCCCGTCATTTCCACGATCAAATACCTCAACAGTAATTTTTCTTGTCTCTGTAAATCTGCCGTTAATAATTTCTGCGGTCTTCTGTGGGGTAGGTGATACAGTAACGTTGTTGCTTGTAGGATTATTATTCGGGGTCTGGTTATCTCCGGTCTCATTTTTACCACAGGCTGCGAGTACTATGGTCATCATGATACAAACCAGCATGATTGAAAGTATTTTGTTCATTTTTGCCTCCTCATATTTATCCTTAAGTTAAAGCAATGCATGACACAACCGGTTAACACATTGCGATTATAATTAGCATAGCCAAAAAGGTTATGATTACTCAGCATCAGGAGTGAATTTTGTTCCTATAAAAAAGCTCCACCTTGTTAGGACAGAAATAATACCACTGTCCAAACAGGGTGGAGCTGATGTCCTTCAAAACCATGAGCGAGGAGGATTATCGCAGCTTTATGGATGAGTATACCCAATTTATATCCTCAGATAAAAAAGATGTTACATAAGCTCTACCCCTTGATCCTTACCATCTGTTCGGCAGATTCTTCGTCACATACCTTGATGGTTCCCTTCTGAACCAGATCAATAAATAATCTGGACAGCTTAGGATCAAATTGCAGCCCGGATTGTTCCTCCAGGATCATCAATGCGGTACTGACGGAGATCGGCTCCTTATAGGGACGTTTGGATATCATGGCGTCAAAGGCATCCGCTATGCTTAAGATTCTCGCCGCAACAGGAATATCCTCCCCTGCGATTCTTCTGGGATAACCGTTACCGTCATATCTCTCATGATGACCTATGACAGCTGGAATGACATAATCCAGTGAGGGCAGGTGGCGGATGATACCGATGGAGTTCTCCACATGTCCCTTTACGATCTCATATTCCTCCTCGGACAGCCTTCCCGGCTTATTTAAAATCTGCTCGGGAATACCGATTTTGCCGACGTCATGGAGCAGGGCTGCTTCCCGGACGATCTCCACACAATCCTCATTCATGCCAAAAGCATAGGCAAGCTCGGTCGCATAATAAGCCACATTTCTGGAATGGCTGAAGGTATAATGATCCTTGGTATCGATTGCGGCTGTCAGCGCATAGATCGTAGAGGCATATTCCGAATAGATGCTTTCCCTGCGCTCCGGCTTCTCCTTTCCTTTCTTGACAAGCTTATAATCGCTGCCCGAATAGATCATGATCGCATTCTTTCCATTATGCTTCACTGTATAGATCGCCATATCCGCATGATCGATCAGCTGTCTGACATTGCTGGCGGAATAAGGTATGGAACAGATTCCCCCGCTGACCGTAAGCAGCTTTAGGGCATAGTCGGTTTCTCTTTTATTCATATTCATAATTTGTTTCCTGATGGTCTCAGCTAGGTTCTTCGCCATGAATACATCATAAGCAGGCAGGATAACAGCAAATTCCTTACCGCTGTACCTTGCCACATGTCCGTTACCACCAACGCTGGCGTTAATGATCTTTGCGATGTTCTGAAGCGCACTGTCTCCTTCCTTGTTCCCATAGAGCTGATTATAAAGCTTAAAATCATCTATATTCAGTATAATAAGAGCCAATGAGCCATTCTGATTCTTCTCATATTCCTGCTGCAGTACCTCATAGAAATATTTACGGTTCAAAAGTCCGGTCAGCTCATCCGTCCGGGCTTCCATATAGACCTTCTCGAACAGCTTGGAATTCTTGACTGCGATGGAGCCCATGGAATTGACGGAATCTAGAAAGCTGATATCCTTATAACTAAAATTCGATTTCTTCTCTTTCTCGGACAACAGGATCAGTCCTATAATTCCGCTTTCATCCCGAAGCGGAACTACACATTCGATTCCCATGGAAGTAAACTGTGATTTCTCATTTTCCCACAGGGATTTATACTCCAGGGTTCTTTTAAAATCCTTGATCAGGATACATTCATTATGATTCTCCAGCCAGGAAACCAGAGGGTTATCCCTCCGTATGGTTACCTTCTTCATCCCCAGCGGATTCGAGCTATGTACTACTTCGAAGTCCTTCTGCGGATCGGCAATGCAGATGTACACACCTTTTACCGTAATTGCCCTTTGGATTACCTCTGCCAGCTCCTGCAATATCTCCTGCACATTCAGGCTCTTGGTGATATTCATGCTGAATTCCTTAAGACTTTCCGCCTGCAGAACTTCATCCCTGATAAATATCTTATCAAAGAACCGCTTCATGATATAATAAATGACCGCTGTGGACAGTGTTATGATGAACGCAATAATCAATATGGTTTTATCCGCAGCAGTATGGAAATTCCGGTTGATGGACAGCTGCAGCGGCCCGGCAAGGTTAAAAAAGATCCCATAGGATATACCCGCAGAGATGGCGTAACAGCTACCTCTTGACATAATCAGCTTAAGCTGGAACAGATTCCTTCTATATAGGGCATAAAACATCAATAAGGCATTAAACACGCCGGACAGGATGTCCGTCGGAAAGCCGTTGAAGATGGGGCTTAAAATCAGGATATGCCCCGCAAACAGCAGTGCTATCCCCAGAACAATCGGTGTGAACTGCTTTTTTACCTGCCTGTTCTGTCTGCTGTATTTCACAAGAATATAGACCATATTCATCGTTGCGGCAGTACAGATAAAAAATAATAAAGCAACCGGCCAGGAATAGTCGTATAAAAATACGGTTGTGCCACTCACAGAGCGGGTTGCTCTGGGAGCCTTAAGGAAGAAACCGGTCAGGATATTGATAATATTTACCGCTGCCATGACCGGAGCCCAGAACCTGGTCGCCAGCTTGCTCCCAGTTTCAGCATACTTATATACAAAATTCAAAAAAGAAAATGGCAGCAGAGTGAGTCCAAGAATGGAGACATCATACCAGAATTTGATGGAGGGCCATAATAGCATCCGCATGCACAGAGAGCCCCCGGTCCATAATATCATAGCACCCAGAACCAGCAGGAATGCGTTGATGATTTTATTTTTCTTCGCCGCTAAAAAAGTCAGGAATAAAAGTGCATAGCATAATAAAGCAATGACCGGTACAATTATGTAGTTACCCATTAAAGACCCCTCCCCCCAATCAGCTTAAAGTCACTCTGCTCAAGGCGAAGCAGCTCCATAACTTCATAGGCTGACGGATTCATATGCTTTAGGCCTTTTCCCTTCTTTTTTTCAAATTCAGCGAAGGTTCCGCATTTTAATATCGTAATTTCCAAAGGATCCATGCCGAGGATACGTTTTAAATCCTTATAATCCTGGTCCACATACTTAAAGTAGATGGATAAATGTTCTCTTAAAATCTCCTTACTGATGGCGGCGTTTGCCAGCGCCTGTTTCTTGATCTCAACATACAGATGCATCATCGGACGGTTTTGTTTGTTAAATTCCTTCACGGCAAACCAGTTCTCGATCGGGAGCCCGGAAAGGTCCATAACTTCTTTAATAGAGTGCTCCGATATTCGGGTGAATCCTGCAATATCAATGATGGAAGGAATGCGGTCTATGTATTTGAACCGGGGTATCCTGGTTCCGTCCTCATGATTCGTCAGACCTACGCACTGATACATATCCCCCACGCGGTATCTGGCAAAGGCTCCGCCCTTTAGCACCGAGATCACAATCTCATATTTTTCTCCGGGTACTACCTCATTCATCAGATAGGTGTTCGGCTGATATGTCTCCTCCTCTAAATTACGCAGCATATCCTTCTCAGGGATAAATTCATAGAAGCAGGCATCCGGGAAGAAATACATTCCGTTACGGGTCCAGGTCTCGGTTCCGAGTACAGTGGGTTCTGTACCGGCAAATACCTCCATCGGACGTATGCCCCAGAGCTCTTCCAGATCATCCTTATAGCAATCATTGTCCGTTCCAGCGCACATAAAGCCCTTCAGCCGTAACAGATCCTTCGGCTTCATATCACGGTTTTCTTTCTTGCAGCGGTATTTTGCCACCAGAAGCCTGAGCAGCATCTTTAACGGTAAATTAAGAATACTGAGGCTTTTGGATTTATCGCCAGGTGCTTTGGAAGACCCCTTATTCATCGAGGACAAGCTGATGCTGACATAGTAGGTCACGCTTCCCAGACCGAAGAAGTAATCGATTCCCTTTTTTAATCCCTGCTTAAAGCCCTTCTTATTACGTTCAGAAAACGACATCTTTACCGCTTCCTTTACCGGTGGCAGGAATTCAATATCGATTTCTTCATTCAGGGCTAACGGCAGCAGACCGGTTGCATAGGGAAGCGGTGCCAAGGCATACAGGAAGGTATCCTTAGGACGGACCGTAAATTTCCCCTTCTCCGGACTGGTAGCCAGAATCATACTTGCCATCATATTGTTCCTATAGGTATCCATCATGCTTTTGGTATAGGGCGCCACCTTAATCGGATGCTTACCGCCTTCCCAGGTGGTTTGAATCCATACCAGCGGCTCATCCGGCAGCATCTCTCCCCTTTTCTGCAGTAGGATATCCGCGTAATCCCCATAGGTGGTCAGGGGAACCATTTTCCGGAACTCTTCGATTGTCTCCGGCTTTTTTCCGTTCAGTATGCTCTTACCCAGTTCACTTTCGCTCCATAGTCTGATCTGTTCAGTCATGAGCCTGTTTTGAATATTCATATAGGCCTCCAGATCCAAATCCAAAAAGCCACAGTACTCCTTCCATATCAGATCCTGTTGTTTATTCTTTAATTTCTCCTCAAAGTTCATTTATTTTCAAATAGCCTCCTATAGTGAAATCGTCTTAAAACATTTCTGTATGCTGCTTATATTGGGTAATAAGAATGGGGTCTCCTGCTTGTATTGCTTATAATCCGGAAATGTCCTCATAAAGGTCCAACCGTCCTGGAATATGACATAAAGCAGATTTAAGCAGCTGAAAATGGCTGAAGCGATATAAAACATCCGCAACTGAAGTGTTAGTCCCATAAATAAATACATTCCAATGAACCAGAGTACTCCCGGGTGCCTGCACAGGGCATATACCCCATTCTGATACACCTTAGGTGCAGCTCCTTTCTCTAAATAGGTGTCTTTAAAGGGAAGTGCGAAAAACAGGGTATAAATCAACAGTGCAAAGAATACTGCCGCAAGTAATCCACAGATGCTTGTCCTGATTACGTTTAACCTGATCTGCCCTGCCGAGGAAAGGATAATTCCCGCTGTTGCTGTAGTCAGTAAGAGTATGCCTGAAAAAAAGCAACAGTTTAACAGCTTATTTTTCATAATAATGCTGTTAATGTCATATAGAAAGAAAAGCAGATAAGCAACAGCACCTAAAATAGTAAAAATCATACCCATATTCTCCCATTTTTGATTATATGTAAGATTTTAACATATATTTTACTATTTTCCAATAGTAATTTCTAATTATTTACATATAAATTTTACACTGAGTGCCCCCTTACTTTCTGTACTATCAGAGCAGCTCCAAACATAATAATATAGAAAGCATGGTAGAAGGAGTACAGGCAGCTTGAAGAGAGTTAATGTAAAATTGAATCCACTGGTCGGCAGGCTTACTTTACCAACTGTTATAAAATCAGCGATACATCCTGGGGATAGAGTCGAGTGTTTATTTATCGTAACTCAGGTAGGTGAAATCTTCTGCTTAGTTAACGGAAGAATTAGAACTTTTCTGGATATTCGCGACAGAATCATAAAATTAGGGGATGCTGGCGGATATGACGAAAGGGGTTTGTTAGGCCTGGCCTTCCACCCGGATTTTCATTACAACGGTCTGTTTTATATCCATTACTCCGTAGCAGGGACACAGGGTCCCGGAGCACTCACCGGAGCATTCCGGCCTGATCCCTGTGACCCTGACACCCTAAGTCTGCAATGGACAAACAGAGAAACCAACTATGATCATATTGATACCGTTGAAGAATGGATTCTGCAACCGGATGGCCGGTCCGGAAGGCAGCGTACACTGATAAATCTTCGCAGACCCTTCGCTAATCATAACGGAGTCAATAGCTTAAACTTTTCCCCTGAAACCGGAAGGCTCGTCTTAACAACAGGTGACGGCGGATTAGGATACGATCCGTTTAATTTAAGCCAGAATAATATGGAGATAGCCGGTAAAATAATTGAAATTGATGTTTCCCTGGATGCCTTTGTTAAAGATTCGCCCGCAGTGACTCGCTTTAGCGAGCTTCCTGCACCAATTCCGGAAGCACTGACGGTCATAGCAAAAGGAGTCCGTAATATACCGGGTATTTCGTATCAATGGTATCATAATCAATATGTCAAATATGTCGGTAATGTCGGTCAGGATCTGGCAGAATCGGTATATTCCTTCAGCCAATACAAACCGATACCTGTTACCCGGATACTGGAGGCTTCGGAAATGAATCCCTTACCGGAACAGGATTTGATCAATTTCGGATGGCGGGGCTGGGAAGGCTCTTTTCCGACTCCTGTATTCAGAGAGTGCTCCGGGGAAGGGGATGTGGAGGAGATCATAACCGCATATTACGAAGATGCCCTCCGCACCTCTACACTGCGGCTTCCACCCTTGACCTGCTATTATCATGTGGATCCAAGGCCGGATAAGTTTGGCGGAACTGCCTTGACAGGAGTCCAGGCTTATATGGGAAACGGGATCCCTGATTTAACAGGCCGTGTCATATTCACTGATTTTGTCGGAGACGGAGAGGATCATCCCATTCCCGCAAGAGGGGTACTGGCCTATACCGGTTTGAGTCCTGATTGCAGACTGAACGATTATGGAATCATTGAGGCCGAATATGATTTTGGAGCACAGTCCTCCTTCTATACCTGCCTGGGCACGAACAGGGACCAGTCCAGATTATATTTAGGAGTTTACGGATCCATGAATGTAACGGATTTCAATCTGGGAACGGTGTTCGAGGTAGTTCCCTGACAGATAGCCCTAATACTTTGCAGGTATTTGATTATATACATAAGTGGCTGCCGCCATCGGTTGTATAGCCGCTGGCGGCAGCCACTTTGATAATATAGCAGACAAATGGATTACAAAATAAATTGTATTTTTTCCATATCTATTTATTACCAGATAATTTATAATAGAAGCAGATCTAACGGATAATCAAACCGTATCTGTTTCGGTACAAATGAAGGCTAAATCAGTCAGAAAAGGAGCTCCCATGGAAATCGGTAAAATACAAGAAAGAGCATCGGAGATAAAAGCAAATGTCAATAAGGTGATCGTCGGTAAATCAGAAATCATTGATTTATTGCTCACTGCTCTCCTCACAAGCGGACATGTCCTGTTAGAGGATGTTCCCGGAACGGGAAAAACCATGCTGGCTAAGGCTCTATCCAGATCCATCGATGCCGGCTTTAAAAGGATTCAATTTACACCGGATCTGCTTCCTTCCGATATCACAGGACTCAATTATTATAACCAGAAGCTTGGAGAATTCACCTTCCGGCAGGGTCCCGTATTTTCCAATATTCTTCTTGCCGATGAGATCAACCGTGCCACTCCGAGAACGCAGTCCAGCCTGCTGGAATGCATGGAGGAGCGTCAGATCACGATAGATGGAGAAACCAGATATCTGGACCGCCCCTTCCTGGTAATCGCCACACAGAATCCCGTGGAGACCTCGGGTACCTTCCCCTTACCGGAGGCACAGCTGGATCGCTTCCTTATGCAGTTACAGATTGGCTTCCCGACAAGAGATGAGGAGTTTCATATCTTATGCCGCTATACCAGTGATAACCCTTTGGAGAAGCTTCAGCCCGTATGCACTAAGGAGGAGCTGCTGGCGATGCAGGAGGCCGTGAAATCCGTCTATGTGCATCCTTCCCTGATGGAATATATGGTAGAACTCGTAAATCATACAAGAGCTGCAGAGCAGGTCGTGCTTGGAGTCAGTCCAAGAGGCACTCTGGCACTGCTTCATGCATCCCAGGCTTTTGCTGCGATCCGGGGGCAGGACTTCGTTACCCCGGAAATGATCAAGCACCTGGTTCCCTACATACTGACTCACAGGATTATTCTAAGATCAAGCCTGAACAAAGCGGCTTCCTCTGCCGAGCTTATGAAGAAGGTCCTGTCAGAAACGTGCGTACCGACTGAGGATTTTACCCGGAGGTAACCTTCATGAAGATTATATATGCGATTGCCGGGGTGTTTTTGATCTATTATCTGCAGAGATATCTGTATCGGTATTACTGGTTCAAAAAGCTTCAGGTAAATATTACACTGTCGGAGGATCATGCAGTCGAAGGGGAAACCTTGACGCTGACGGAAACCATCTTGAATCAGAAGCTCTTGCCCATTCCGATCTTAAAAGTAAAATTCATGACCTCCAGGCTTCTGGACTTCTATGATGTCAGTAATTCCATGATCACTGATCATTACTACCGGAATGATCTGCTCTCTGTCATGATGTTTCAAAAGATCACTAGAGAGATCTCTTTCCGCTGCTCTCACCGAGGATATTTTTGCATTGATAAAATGTACCTGGTCAGCAGCGACCTGCTGCTGTCCAAGGAATATGTCCGTGATTGTGATATTGATGTACGCCTCCATGTGTATCCGCGGCCGGTGGAAACAGCGCGACTGCAGATTCCGTTCCAGAGAATGCTTGGTACTGTTCTCACGAAACGCTTTATGAACGAAGACCCCTTTGAATTTAAAAGTATCCGTGAATATCAATCCTATGATACCCTAAAGACAATTAATTGGAAAGCCTCTGCAAAAGCAGGCTCCCTTATGGTAAATGTTTTTGATTATACCGCTTCCCAACAGATCAGGATCTTCATCAACCTGGAGCATGCTGTGTTACGTAAGCAGGAGGATCTGCTGGAGGAGAGTATCCGTATTGCAGCTTCCTTCGCAGAGAGGTTTATCGGACAGGGAGTACCAACTGCACTTGATGCGAATGCTCCGGATCTGTTAACCAAAACCCGGGTTTCTGTCCCGGCAGGCTCCGGCTCCATGCATATCAGAACAATAAACGAAGCTCTCGCAAGAATTGATATTTCTTCCGATCCCTCCGGTTTTCTGCCGCTGTTTCAACAGGAAATGCTTCACTTTAACCGTAACGACTATATCGTACTGATTTCCTCCTATCAAAAGGAAGATTTACAACAGCTGCTTTTCTCAATGCTTCTTGAGAAAATTGATTTCACTTGGATCCTGCCGTACAACTATGAGATTTCCCCAGACGTTCCTGATTTACTGAAGCCCCATGTTATTGAATGGGAGTCGGCTTAAGATGAAAATAAGAAAGGATGGTGCTATATGAACTATAAGCTGCGTTTGATCATTGCAGACATCATCGGTATAGTGCAAAGATTCCTGGTAGCCTATTGTATCATTACAGTTTTCCTGTTTCAGACGGACACCTCCGCTCCTCTCTATAACTTAGGATTAATCCCCATCCCCTTTCTTTCTTATCTCATAGAAAGAAAAGCAAAGCACATCTGGAGCTTTGTTCTCTTACATGGCGCCCTGCTGCCGGTCTATCTGATTGTTGCTTATAGTTTGGACAGCGCTGTATTTTACAGTCTCTATATCATACTTGCTGCTGTTTTTGCCTATTATGCCAAAAATAACCGCAGCCAAAGCAATATCTTCTATATGATTTTTGTGTTCCTGATATTTTATATCGGTTCTGCCGCTACTAAAATGCTTTTTCTGGCGCAAATGACCTTTTATCTGGCGCTTCTTTTTGTAGTGCTACATTTTTTACGGAAATATCTGAATAACTTTACAAGATACTTTCAAGCCCACTCCTCCGTTGTAAATATCCCCTTCCGTCAAATCAGGAATACTAATAATGTACTGGTGATATTTTTAGGGCTTTTGTGTGCTTTTATCATTCTTCCTTCTTCCGGCTTACAGCTGAATGCCATCCTGCTCCAATGTGCTAAGGCACTGCTTCAGCTGCTTGTCTTTATCATCTCTTTCTTTATGAGAGACGATTCCGACCCCGGATTAACTGCAGCCGGTAAGAATGCGGGTGGGCTGTCCGCTGCAAAATTCTCTCCCCTGCTCCAGCTTATCTTCAGGATCATAGAATGGTTGATCCTGATCCTGCTTGTTATTGCTATCCTTCTGCTAGTCACCTGGTCCATCTATAAAATATACCAGTACTTTTACCGCAGGAATAAAAATGAAATACAGGACCGTGTGGAATTCATCTCTCCTTTCACAAAAAAGGAAGCCTACAAAAAGGCCTCCTCTCGCATTAGCATAAAACGTTTTGGTCATTCCAATCCTGCTGCCATAAGAAAATATTTCTTTCAGGCTGTATCCTCTTCCGTAGATCGCAACACTTATCTTCAAAAGGATCTCACTCCTACGGACTTAACCGGCTTAATAAAATCTCCAAGCCTTAGTGATACACCCGACTCCTCTGCAAAGCAGAGACAGCTGATAACGGAGTATTACGAAAAGGCCAGATACAGCAATCACGATTGCAGTAAGGAGGAGGTAAAAAGGATGAAGAATTTACTAAAATAAAAATAGAGCTTAAGCATCGATCCCGAGCAGCTGCTTCGCCAGCAGTCCGATTCCGAAGGAGATTGCTGCCACTGTGACCGATATGGCCGCCATCTCGCCAAACTGCCGCAGGAAAGGTTCTTCCTTTGCTACCGAGATATAATAGTTAAACATCAGGATAATGAAAAGTACTGTAGCAATCATTACCGCAAAGGCAGCGATATACATATGGTTCGGGAATAACAGGTAGGGCAGGACCAGCAAGGCTACCGTGATCAGATAAGCAGAGCCCGTATATAGGCTTGATTTCAAGGCATTTTTATTCCCCTGTGCGCGTTCTGCCAGATAATTCGAGGCGGCCATGGAAAGGGTTGCAGACACGCCGGTTATTATTCCCGTCATTGCTACCAGCTTCGTATTAGCCAGTGCAAAGGTGACACCGGCGATTGCACCTGTCAGTTCTACCAGGGCATCATTTAAACCCAGCACCATTGCTCCGACATAATGCAGACGTTCCTCGTCCAGCATCTGATAGAGCTCCCCCTCATGCCGGCGCTCGTCGGCCAGCATTGAAGCTGCCTCGGGTAATTCCTCCATCAGTTTTTCATAGGCGGATGACGCAAAGCGCTCCTTCTTCTGCATGGACTTTACCACAAAGGTAAAGCCCAGCAATATCGTGATCAATTTCATAAATAACATTTTAAACTTACCGGGATGTATCGATTTCTTCGTGTAATTCTTCCAGGTAGCAGCATGCTTAGCTTCATCCTGAGCCATCTGCTGTAAGAAGCCTTTATTCACCTGGTTTTTCTCCCGCTTTGCCATAAAAGCATACAGACTGGCTCCGATTTCCTCATCCAATTGCGCTTTGTGTACCTGAGCCATCAATTCATCACTAAATATAATATTCTCCATAACGCCTTCTCCCCCTATCCCCGATTTTATTGAAGTACTGATGGACCTTCCCCGGCTTCCACAATATAAAAGCTTGCTTCATAGCCGATCCGGTTCAGATATTCCTGTCCTACGGACTTGATAAATGCCTCCAGGCAGGCTTCCTTAACAATGGCTACTGCACAGCCACCAAAGCCTGCACCGGTCATTCTGGCCCCATAAACGCCCTCCTGCTTCAGCGCACTCTCAACGATCGCATCCAGCTCAATCCCGGTTACTTCGTAGTCATTTTTTAAGGATTCGTGTGACTCTGCCATTAACTTACCGAACAAAACCAAATCATGATTTTTTAACGCTTCTGCTGCCCTGAGTGTCCTCTGATTCTCATACACGGCATGCTTCGCACGCTTACGGTTGATTGGATCCGTGATAGCATCCTGATATCGCTCGAACTGATCCTCCGTCAGATCACCCAGAGAATTCACCCGAACTGCCTTTTGTAATTGCGAAAGGGCAGTCTCACATTCACTTCTTCGCTTATTATATTCGGAAGACTCCAGACCACGCTTCTTATTCGTATTAATGATAACAATTTTCGAATCACCCAGCTGAAGAGGTGCATATTCATAGGATAGATCCGATGTATCGAGGAAAATGGCATGCTCCTTCTTTCCCATCGCTACCGCAAACTGATCCATAATACCGCAGTTGACCCCGATAAATTGATTCTCAGCCTTCTGACTGAGTAAAGCCAGCTCAATTAAACTAAGCTTAAGCTGTAATACCTCCCTTAGGATAAAACCTGTTAAGACCTCGATGGATGCAGACGATGAGAGTCCGGAACCATTGGGAATCGTACCGTAATACAGGATATCCATCCCCTGCTCTATCCTATGTCCTTCCTTCCTAATCGTCCAGATAACACCCTTGGGATAATTCGTCCAGGCATCTTCCTTCCTGTATTCCAGTTGATCTAAGGATACTTCAATCACACCTGCTTCAGCAAAGTTCCCTGAATAGAACCGGAACAGTCCATCCTTTCTTAACCTTGCTACCGCATACGTTCCTATGGTCAAAGCACAGGGAAATACATGCCCGCCATTATAATCCGTATGTTCCCCGATCAGATTCACACGGCCCGGAGCAAAATATACATGATATTCTCCCTCTGCGCCAAACACCTGTTGAAATTCCTTGATTAATTTCTTCTGCATGTTCTTTACACCTCAATCATCAAGTCTCATGTCGATCTTATCCATCCCAAAAATATGGTAAACCGTATCTCTATTATAATAAATCCGGTTTGGGTTGTAAAGGACCTTGGTTCTAACACTATCCCAATATCTTTTTAATGAAATGTTTCTGCGGTCATGCTATAATGTAATAAAAACTACAAAGGAGCATCTTTAGAGAAATGAAAATCATTATTGTAGGCTGCGGTAAAGTTGGGTCAGCTCTTGCCGAGCAGCTTGACAGAGAGGGTCATGAAATCACCCTGATTGATAATAAAGCCTCTGCTATTAATAACATAAACAATACCCTGGATGTCTTGGGAATCGTAGGAAACGGAGCAAGTTACAGTATACAGATTTCAGCAGGAATTGAAACCGCAGATTTACTGATCGCTGTAACAGGGTCGGACGAATTAAATCTTCTCTGCTGCCTGATTGCTAAAAAGGCCAGCAACTGCCACACCATTGCGAGAGTCAGAAATCCGCAATACAATAGTGAAATAGAGTTTATCAAGGAAGGCATGGGCCTCTCCATGGTAATTAATCCCGAGCTGGAAACAGCAACCGATATCGCACGTCTGGTCAGGCTTCCATCGGCTATTAATATTGATGTATTTGCCAAAGGTAAGGTGGAACTGCTTCAGATACAGATACCAAAGGACTCTGCCTTACATAATATGCAGATTAAGAGCATCCCCACCCAGCTGCATTGCAATGTCCTTGTATGTGCGGTAGAGCGTGAGGAGCAGGTGGATATTCCTACCGGTAATTTTATGCTCCAATCGGGGGATAAAATCTCTATCGTTGCAACACCAAGAAATGCACTCGAATTCTTTCATAAGATCGGCAGTACAACTACAGCCATAAGAAATGTCATGATCGTCGGTGGTGGTAATATCGCCATCTATTTGACAGATAAATTCATAGATATGGGCATCAAGGTTAAAATTATTGAACAGGATCGGGACCGTTGTGAACAATTAAGTGAGCTACTTCCCGAAGCATTAATTATTCATGCCAATGCCTCCGATCATAATGTCCTGATTGAAGAAGGTATCGACAGCATGGATGCTTTTATTTCACTTACGAACCTGGATGAGGAGAACATCCTCTTATCCCTTTATGCCCATAAGAACTCCCGTGCGAAGGTATTTACGAAGATAACAAGATTAACCTATGATGAGATCATTATGGATATGCCTCTGGGAACCATCGTAAAGCCCAAACTGATTACTGCTGACCGTATCGTACAGCATGCCAGAGCGATGCAAAATCCTAAGGGAAGTAATGTTGAGACCTTATATAAAATTATTGATGATAAGGCGGAAGCCTTGGAATTTCGTGTAAAGGGAAATTCTAAACTGGTCGGCACTCCGATAGCCAAATTAGACCTGAAGCCTGATCTGCTTCTGTGTTGTATTAACCGAAAGAATAAAATTATTATTCCTAACGGTCAGGATTCGCTGCGCGTTGGAGATTCTGTTATAATTGTGACCACGAAAACCGGTCTGGATGATATTGACGATATCTTAAGATAAACAGGAGTGAGTATGAACAAATCGATTATTTTACATATTATCGGCTGGATTCTGACTGTAGAAGCTGCTCTGTTAACACTTCCCGGTATTGTTGCAATCATATATAAGGAATCCAGTGGCTATGCCTTTCTGATTACGATCGGACTATGTCTGCTAATTGGGTTACCCCTAGTTTTACGGAAGCAGAAAAGTAACCTCTTCTTTTCAAAGGAAGGCTTCATCAGTGTCGCTTTGGGCTGGATCGTCCTAAGTATCATGGGGGCCTTGCCCTTTTATATCAGCGGTGAGATCCCAAGCTATGTGGATGCACTCTTTGAAGTCATTTCCGGCTTTACGACAACGGGCTCCAGTATCCTAAAGGATGTGGAGGCACTTTCCAAGTGTATGCTGTTCTGGCGAAGCTTCACCCATTGGATCGGAGGAATGGGTATTCTTGTATTCATACTTGCCATCCTTCCGATGACAGGGGGAGAGCGAATGCATATCCTCCGTGCCGAAAGTCCCGGCCCTTCTATCTCAAAACTGACCCCCAGACTGAAGACTTCGGCGATCATCCTGTATTCCATTTATCTGGGCATGACGATAATACAGATCCTGTTGCTGATAGCAGGTGATATGCCGGTCTTTGATGCGTTGACCGTAACCTTCGGCACAGCCGGAACCGGTGGTTTTGCCATAAAGAACTCAAGCATCGCAGATTATTCCACCTATGACCAGCTGATTGTCACCATTTTCATGTTTTTATTTGGTGTCAACTTTAATATCTATTATCTGATGCTGTTTCGAAAATTTAAAATCGCCTTTAAAAGTGAGGAATTAAGATCCTACTTCCTTATTGTGTTAACAGCTATCATACTGATTGCTTATAATCTGGGTGGAATCAAGAATTTCCTTGGTTCCTTACACCACGCAGCATTTCAGGTATCGTCGATCATTACAACCACAGGATATGCAACGAAGGATTTTAATACCTGGCCTACCTTCTCGAAATCTATTCTGGTATTTATTATGTTTATCGGTGCCTGTGCGGGCAGTACCGGTGGTGGTATGAAAGTATCCCGTATCGTAATCCTGGTCAAGACCTTGGGCAAAGAACTATCTTATCTGGTGCATAAGCGCAGTGTTAAGGTACTAAAATTTGACGGCAATAAGATCGAACATGAGGTACTCCGTTCCGTTAATGTGTTTTTTGCTTCCTATATGTTTATTTTTACAATCTCCGTATTACTTGTTTCCCTGGACAATTTAGATTTTACATCAAGCGTTACAGCTGTTGCCGCCACGATTAATAATGTTGGTCCAGGACTCGAGGTAGTTGGTCCAATCGGCAATTTCAGTGCTTTTTCGGATCTGTCCAAATTTGTTATGATGTTTGATATGCTGGCAGGAAGGCTTGAGGTATTTCCTCTGCTGCTGTTATTCATGCCAAGCACCTGGAAGAAATAATACAATTACAGTTTAGGCTCCGGCATAATATAAGAACGCGCCGCAAATGCTGCGCGTTCTTTCTGGCTATTCTCATCTTAGGTATTACGGATAACTGATTTCAGGCTAGATCAGACTCAAGCCCTCGATATCAGTTATCTCAATTCTTCTGTGTGGTTTCTGCCTGATCAGGCCGGCCTCTTCCATTTCAAACAGCTTACGGCTGATTGTCTCGGGGGTGGTGCCCAGATAGGATGCCAGATCCTTTTTACTCATTGGCAGTATAACCTCCGTTATATTTTTATGGTGGACCATACGCTCCAGCAGGTAAAGAGCTAATCTGGTATCTGCCTTCTCAGTTGCAAACCGCGCCGTCTGTTTCTCGGATTGCCCAAGCCGGTTTGAAAACTCATTTAGTAGCTTCAGGGAGATCGTGGGATACTTCAAAAGCAGCTTCTGCAGCTCCTGGCGTTTTACTGTACATACCTCTGTATCCTCCATTGTCTCCGCGTAAGCCTCATGGATTGATTCGTTAAACAAAGACAGTTCCCCTGTAAAATCTCCTTCCTGCAGAATCCGGATCAGCTGTTCCTTCCCCGATTCAGACAGCCGATAAATCTTAATCTTTCCCTTGCTGACGATGTAGAGGGAATCCGATTTATCCCCGGCATGATAGATGATCCCACCCTTTTTATAGGAGACGGAATGTGTCACTCCCATAATCTCTTCAATCTGGTCTTCCTCCAGATGATTGAAGATGGGGACCAGGGATACACAGGCGTTATGGGTGTCCTGACCGCTTTTCTCATGGTGGTGTGGTTTCGGACTGTGAGAATGATTTCGCTGATGGTTATGCATAGATACCTCCGCTAATTTATTTGATTATATAACCATATTATACCAACCCGGATCTTAAACTCATTGATTCGAATCACAATTTGTCAGGCTTGGCAGGCCAATCTAATACTAAATAACGCTTTATTGCGGCTATATAATTTCTGTATAATCGCTGGATGATATCACGTTTGATCATCCGACTCCATACAGAAATACCGTGGTATTTCTGTATGGATAATATTAAACTTGCTAATTGTGATTCTTTACTCTGGCTCTTACCCCAAGCCAAATAGCTGAGATCAAGAACAGTATTGCTAAGGACCAGGGTACCCAGATGGGGTAGCCCGCTTCCCCGGTTTTAGGAATAGTATCGGCTGCTTCATAAGCTGCATGGGCATCTGCAGCTTCCTCAGAAGCTTTTACTGTATGTGAATCTGCTTCAACAGCTGCATGCTCCTCCGCTGCACCATGATGTTCTTCCTCACCCTCTGCAAATTTGAAGAATGAAACATAAGCCTCGATGTACTCTCGACCTGCATCCACATCATTTACGTCAAAATCCTTTAATTCCATCACCTTCTCGAAGCGTTCGGTAAGCTCAGGAAGCTGTTCCTCTTCCATCATTCCTTTAAGCGGAGATAAACTTCCTGCTGCGATACTCTCATCAGCTGCCAGTACGCGTTCATCAATCGGAGTCCCGGAGGGCTTCAAACCATCGAAGGGTGCACCTTCCCCCGCTCTGTGCATTCTGACCAGTTCACTGAAGAAGTATTGCTCTGCAAGATCCTTTGACTCAGGCCCAAGATCCTTTACCTTCATGCTGAGCTGAAAGACTTCGGTAATCGCTGCTTCATAATCCGGCTGTACCCATTTTAATACGTAATTCACATTGTTGCTTTCCATCGCCTTTCGTCCATCGGCTACTGTGGGACCATCCATCGTATCACAGTGGGCAAAGGCCGTCATGGGAAATAGAGCGATCAGTGCAATTGCAGCTAACATTGCTGTTAAGGGCTTCAGGTAACGTTTTTTTGATTTCTTCATATTAATAACCTCCATTTTATATTAATTTTGTTGACATTACAGAATATCCGAGCTTGTTGATCGTGTTCACAAGCTTATCAGCATTTACTATCGTCTCATCGAATTGTGTCTTTACCTTACTTGAGTGGAACAGCATCTCCACTGCTGCTACACCCGGGAGCTTATTTAACGCGGTTTCAATCTTTTTGATACAGGATGGGCAGGTTACCTGTTCAAGTTGTATAACAGCCTTAGTCATAATAATTCCTCCTTTAATTTTAGTTTTTGTTGTTTATTTTCTTTCCTTTGCTTCCCGAAGCCATTCAGCCTGATTGCATTCAGAATGACCGCAAGTACACTTAATTCATGAATGAACATTCCCGATGCAAGATGGATGAAGCCTGCTAATACACCGGTTAATAATACAAATACAATCATTACAGCAAAATACGTATTCTGTTTCATGTTCCGTACCGTAGCCTTCGCCAATGAATAAGCATGGGAAAATTGCGATAATCTATCTGCCATAAGTACAAGGTCAGCTGTCTCGATTGAAACATCCGTGCCGCTCTCGCCCATTGCCAAGCCGATATCCGCAGCAGCGATCGACGGTGCATCATTGATTCCATCTCCTGCCATCGCTACCCAATGACCTTTCTTCCTCAGATCATTGATAAAATGTACCTTATCCTCCGGGAGCAGTCTTGCATGGTAGCCATCCAATCCCAGCCGAGTAGCAACCTGCTCTGCTGCATGCTCATTGTCTCCCGTCAGCATAATCATTTTCCTGATGCCCTTCTTCCTCATCTCAGACAAGGCCTCCCTGGCATCCTCCCTGATCTGGTCCGCAATTGATATGATTCCCTTAAGGTGACCTTCTACAGAAGCAAAGATTGCGGTATTCCCCTGCTTTTCACGCTGCAGTGCATATTCCAGGGCTTCACCGGGAAGATAAATCTCTTCCTTCTCCATCAGTTCCCGGTTTCCGATCACGACCCGGTAGTCATCCAGCCTCACTATTACACCTCTGCCTTTAATTATCTCGGCATCCACCGGCTTACGCTTAGGGTGAATGCCTCTCTTTACCGCTTCTTTCACGATGGTCTGCCCCAGAGGATGCTCCGATACATTTTCCGCTTCTGCTGCCAATGTTAGGAGTTCCATTGCATCATAGGCCTCGAAGGTCTTTATATCGGTGACCTCCGGCTTTCCCTTCGTAAGAGTTCCTGTCTTATCAAACACAACGGTATCAATCTTCGACAGTCTCTCCATCACTTCTCCGCCTTTGATTAAAACACCATTCTTGGCACCATTGCCGATCCCTGCTACATTTGATACCGGAGCGCCTATTACCAATGCCCCGGGGCAGGCAACCACCAGAAAGGTAATGGCTAGCTGCAGGTTACGGGTAACAGCCAGGACGATGATGGATATCAGTACAACAAACGGTGTGTAGAAACCCGCAAACCGGTCGAGGAACTTCTGTGTCTTTGATTTGGCCTCCTGTGCTTCCTCCACCAGCTCGATGATTTTAGCAAAGGTGGTATCATCTCCGACCTTCTGTGCTGTTATTTCGAGGTATCCGCTGTCCACAATAGTTCCGGCAAATACCCTGTCATCCGGGTTCTTCACTGCAGCAGCCGGTTCCCCTGTGATCGCCGCCTCATTCACAGTGGCCTTACCTGCAGCCACTTTGCCATCCACCGGTATCTTACCCCCGGGCCGGATCACTACCAGCTCACCGATTCTGACCTCCTCGACCGAAACGGTTATGCTTGCACCGTCCCGAAGAACGGTTGCTTCCTGTGGTGCCATACTGATAAGCTTCTTTAGTGACTCTCTGGTTTTTTGGAGTGTCCGAGCTTCAAGATAAGCACCCAGCAGGAACAAGAAGGTTACTATGGAGGATTCAGCATATTCCTGAATGAAGAGCGCTCCGATTACTGCAATGGTTACTAGTAATTCGATACTGAATACTTTCATAAGCAATGCCCGAATGGCCTTATGGGCAATTGGGATAACAGCGATTACTGTTGCAATGATTAAAGCGGTTGATTTCAAACTGTCATAGCCCGCAAAACCCAGTGCATATCCGGAGGAAATCAGAGTTCCCAGAAGAATCAGGATATGGTTCTTATGTTTTTCATAATGTTTCATATTGCATTCTCCTTTCTGTAACCGTTTGGCTGTTCTCTATGATGCAAGAATAATATGTTTCTCTATATATTTCTTTGACGCTTATCAAGAAAACTAAAAAATATAAAAAGCTTTGATATAAATCTTTAACAAAAAAAGAATTCGCCAAATGAAATTCCGAAAAGTAATGCTCGGATTCATTTGGCGAATCATCTATATGAAGGGGGAGTAGAAGAAGGCGTATGTTATTTAATTCTCATTATTTATACTGATCACTAAGTCATCAATTCTGTGACTTAATTCTATCACTTGCTCATCATTCAAGCTGCTGTTACGGCTTACCGTTTCATTTAATTCATTGATTAATATATCTACTAGCATGGATAAGTCAGATTTTCTGCTCATTACTACCTCCATTTCCAACTGGATAATATTCTATCTGGTTCCTGTTATATCTGAAATCTCTGAACCAGTTCAAGAAGCTCTGCAGCTCCGGCAGCATTTTCATCTGCGATCTTGGTTTCTTCCATGGTTTTTTCAACTACATCAACAGTTTTTTCTGCGATGTCCTGTATACCCTTCGAGCTCTCATTTACTGTGGTCGCTACTTCATTCATAGCAATAGTAATACTGCTTACTGAATTATGCAAAAGCTCTGCCGATGCTTCAAATTCCGACATCAGATTTTGGACAAAGATTGCATCTTCATTATATTGCCCGCTGATCTGTGTTAGTTTTTCATAATCCCGCAATACATTCTGATCGATAAAGTTCAGGATAGCTTCCGAGCTTTCCCTCATATCTCCTACCGATGTGTATACATTGTTAACTATCTCATGAATTCCCGAAGCGGTCTTCGAGGATTGCTCTGCTAATTTTCTGATCTCACTGGCAACTACGGTAAAGCCTTTTCCTGCTTCTCCGGCTCTTGCTGCTTCAATAGCCGCATTTAAGGATAACAGATTCGTCTGGCTTGTAATCGAAAGGATGGTATCAGCTAAAACACTGATCTGCTGAATGCGGTTCGAATCCTCGATGGCTCTTTCCATTTTGCTCTTTACTTCTTCGTATAGATTCTTCGTATTCTTGGTGGATTCACCGGCATCCTTTTTTAATTTAACAGCTCTGCCAGTTATCTGGCCGGAAACATCGGCTCCATCCTTTGCTCTTTTTGCAATCGCCGCAACTCTTTCATTGATTTCAATCGTTGTTGCGGTAATCTCTTCGGAGGCCGCTGCTGTTTCCTGCATTCCTGCAGATAATTCCTCTGTTGTAGCCGAATTATCATTTGCGTTCTCTTGAATTTGTTCTGAAATTAACTCTATTTTTTCAGCATTATTCATAACCGTATGGGAGACACTCTGGAGCTTTCCTACGATTTCTCTCAGCTCCTTCCTGGTCTGGAAGGTTGCCCTGGTGATAATGCCGATTTCATCCTTATATTTTTCCAGATGCAGAAAGCTCTCATCATAAACCAGATCCAGCTTTGCTGTTTTATTGATTAACTCCGTCAATTTGAGGATCGGGGAGGTGATCCTGTTTGATATCACAAGCCCTATGCATAATGCGATTAAAGCGATGACTATTCCAAAGGTTATAATTGCATTTCTGACATTGGTTACCGGCTGCATCACTTCTTCCATATCCCCGGTGATGACTAAAATCCAATCCGTTTCCGGGATGATCTGAAAGGCAGCCGCCTTCCTCTTTCCCTGAAATACATAATCGATTGCTTCCGGTTCAACCACTTCACCGGCCTGTACTCTTTTTACCACCTCTTTGACCTGTGCATTTTCCACCGGCTGTCCGATTTTCTCGGCAGTAGGATGGTACAGCATCGTTCCATCCTCGTCCACCAGATAAGAATAACTGGACTTAGTTCCAAGGACTTTTGCATTTTTCAATGAACTCATAAAGCTATCGGCCAGAACTGCCGAGGCCATGAAACCGATCAGACGGTCATCCACTTTCACCGGATAACTAAACACTACGATATAGGCACCTGTGGATTTTGATTTAAGTGTATCACTGATGGTCGGGTTTCCGGTGGTTAGCACCTGATTCGCATATACTCTGTCACTTAAGTTTTTACCGACCAGGCTGATATCACTATCCGCTACGATATTGGCCTTGGTGTCAACCATAAAAATGTGCTCCAGATTGCCAGCATCCGTAGAGATTTTCAGCAATTTTTTATTAAAATCTTTTAGAGAATTAGGGTCAGCAGCTTCTCCGGAAAATACTTGTGTCAGTATTTCTGTCACTTCCTTCTGTTCAGCTACCAAAGCAAGCTTTCTCATTTCGTTTTCAATTAATGCACTCAACATATCTGCTTTATTCAGATTTGATTCCAGCATAGATGTCTTTGTCATGCTTTCTATGGTGCCGGAGGATTTCACTAAGGAAAGACCTCCAACAAATAATACGGAACAAATGATCATACTGATAATTGTTATAGATATCTTTAGTTTTATTGACATGTTCTCTTCTCCTCCCTAATACTTAAATTGCCTATGCATTCCATTGCTCATTCAGCTTCTGCAAAATCTCACATTCAGGAAGAGGCTTGCTGAACAGATAACCCTGCATCTTATTACATTTGTGTTTTATCAAGTAGTCCTTCTGTTCTGATGTCTCAACACCTTCCGCGATAACACATAAATCAAGGTTTCTACCCAAATTTACGATCAAATCGGCAAAAGATTTATTCTGTTCCTGTTCTGTTATTGTATCAATGAATACTTTGTCAATCTTCAGCGTCGTAATCGGTAATACTTTCAGGTAGTTCAGCGAGGAATATCCCTTACCGAAGTCGTCAAGAGCAATTTTGATTCCTTTAGCCCGCAGTAACTTCAATTTGCCGGCAATGCTTTCATAGGATTCCATTAGGATCGACTCCGTGATTTCAAGCTCAACATGCTTTGCATTGATCCCCGCTGCATTGATGGTATCCATGACCATATCCACAAATTCATCCTGAAGCAGCTGGAGCATGGAAATGTTAACTGCGATGTTCAAGTGTTCATAGCCAAGCTGATGTAACTTTTTTAGAAAGGCGCAGGCTGTCTTTAAAACCCACATACCAATCGGAATTATCAGATGGGTATCTTCTGCAATCCCAATGAATCTATTCGGAGAAATCATACCCAACTCCTGGTTATTCCAGCGGATCAATGCCTCAAAGCCTGTAATACGGTCCGTATCCAAATCAAATTGTGGCTGATAATGTAATTCGAATTCATTATTCACCAGAGCAAACCATAAGTTCTTTTCTATCTGCATTCTTTCTTCGATCACTTCATTTAGCGGTTCATTATAAAAAACGATCCGGTTTCTTCCGTTTTCCTTCGCCTTATATACGGCAATATCAGAATTCTTCAGTAAGGTATCCACATCAATGCCATGCTCCGGGTAGATAGAAACACCGATGCTTGCGGTAATAAAAATACTGTTTGCCTCTACAACCAAAGGAGTTTTAAAGGCTTTGATCAGATTAACAGCGCACCGTTCAATCTCATCCTTATGATCGAATTGTTCAATTAATATAATGAATTCATCTCCACTGATCCGAAATACTGCATCTGTTCCGACCTGATTTCTCAGCCGTTCACTGACTTTCAATAACATAGCATCACCAAAGGAATGTCCCATGGTATCATTGATATTCTTAAATTTATCAATATCGAAATAGAGAAGAGCGAATTGACTCACACCCTTTTGCTTCATCAGAAGGTGTAATTTTTTATTTAAAGCCAGGCGATTCTGTAAGTCGGTCAGCTGGTCGTGATAGGAGACATAATGCAATTTCTCCTTATATTCATTGATCTCACTCAGATCCATGTGCATTCCTACGATACGGTACTCGCTATTATCATTTGCCAGGACTTTCCCTTTCGCCTTAATCCACTTATAAGCACCTGATTTCGTTTTGATTCTATATTCACAATAATAGTAAGGCGTTTTATTTCTGATATGTTCGGCTATCGCTTTGTTGACCTTATCCCGGTCAGAAGGATGAATTAAGTTCTCCGGCCGGTCTAGCTCTTCCATATCCTCGGGGCTAAAGCCTGTTATTTCATACCAGC